>DFBW01000031.1:6715-8725 GCA_002366775.1 Roseovarius sp. UBA3070
GCCGAAATCGCCCCGGCCCCGGCAGCGGCAGCTCCGCGCAGGAAACCTCGGCGGGTGGTGCCTTTGCTCTTGAAGGTTTTGGACATAGCTGTGCCTCCTTTCCGCGATGGTTTAAGTGCCGATAACCTGCACATTGTTGTTTGGGGTGACGGTGACGGTGCCCTGTTTGGCAATATGGTTTTCAACCACATCCCAGATCGCAGGCCCTTCGGTGCCTTCATTGACCGAAGCCCAGCCAGCCACCTGATAGGTTTTGGAGGCGTCAATCGCCTCGCCCGTGCTCAGCAGGGTCAGATTGGTGATGCGGCTGCCTTGGGGTTTGTTGATGTCAATCGAATATCCAAGCCCGCCAGTGCGCACCATATCGCCACCCTGTTGATAATAGGGATCAGGATTGAACAGGTTATCGGCCACGTCCTCAAGCACCACATGCAGAAATTCACCAGTCATTTCAGTCCGGTAGGCAGCGCCATATGTCATTGATGTGACGTTCCAGATATCCTCGCGGGTGATGTCCTGGCCGGGCAGAATGGACGGCCCCCAGCGCACACCAGGGCTGAGGGCGATGTCTGCTTCGCGCTCGGAAATCAGTGCGTCACATATCAGGTCATCCCAAGTCCCGTTGAAATTACCACGACGGTACAGCAGGCTGTCGGTCTGGCCGATCACCGCGCTCATCTGGTCCTCATAAGGCGCGCGTTCAGCGTTGATCGCCGCCGCCACCTCTGGGTCAGGCGTGATCACATCCGAGAATATCGGGATCAGCTTGTGCCGGAACCCCATCATCCGGCCATCACGAACATCCAGATCAACGCGGGACACAAATTTGCCGTTAGAGCCTGAGGCGACGATGATCGTCTCGCCCACCAAGACCGGCTCGGGCAACGCATCATGAGTATGACCCGACAAGATCACATCAACGCCAGTGACAACGCTGGCCATCTTCTTGTCTACGTCAAAGCCGTTGTGGCTGAGCAGTACGACCAGATCAGCGCCCTTGGCACGAACCTCATCGACCATTTTCTGCATATGTTCATCGCGGATACCAAAGGCATATTCCGGGAACATCCAGCCGGGATTGGCAATGGGCATATAGGGAAATGCCTGCCCGATCACGGCGATCTTGGCCCCACCACGTTCAAATAATTTGTAGGGCGGGAACAATTCGGCCGGTTCATCCCACTCAGAATCAAAGATGTTCTGACCAAGTGCTGCAAAAGGCAGGCCTTCGACGATTTCGTTCACCCGCTCGGACCCCAGCGTGAATTCCCAGTGAAAGGTCATCGCATCGGGTTTGAGCACGTTCATCACGTTGACCATGTCCTGCCCTTCGGTGTGATAGCAGGTGTAGCTGCCATGCCAGGTATCGCCGCCATCCAGCAGCAAGGCATCGGGGCGCTCGGCGCGGATTGAATTGATCACCGTGGCCATTCGGTCAAGCCCGCCAACGCGGCCATAGCTCTGTGCCAGAGCAGTGAAATCATCGGAACTCAGCGCGTAATGTGACGGGCTGCCATCATCGATGCCATAGAGTTTGCGGAAATCACCGCCTGTGATGTGCGGCACTTGCCCACGATTATCACCCACGCCGATATTCACCGACGGCTCACGAAAGTAGAGCGGTTTCAACTGTGCATGAATGTCAGTGATATGGATGAGCGAGACATTCCCGAAGCTTTCAAACTCGAGCAGTTGGTCTTGCGTCAGTGCTTGCTGGGCAGCCAACCGCCCCCAATTGCCAAACCCCGAAGCCCCAAGCAACGCCGAGGCCGCCATGCTGGTCTGAAGAAAATCACGTCGTGAGATCATGCTGTAAATCCTGCAAATACATGCGGTTTATTGAATGTTTCAAGTTATAGAAAACCCCGCACCTGAAATCAGATGCGGGGCAATCAGATGTCAGTTACGGACCGACGGCCCTTCGACCGACAGACCGTTGCCACGCGAGGCGACATATAGTTCCAACGCTGTAAACTCGGCGCTGCCTGGTTTGTAGGTCTCGGCGCGGGT
>DFBW01000031.1:8838-9784 GCA_002366775.1 Roseovarius sp. UBA3070
CAGCGCGATCATGTTCTGCATAGAGCCGCCAGTGTATTTCCACTTTTCAGCGCCCATGCGGTTTTCACGGCAATCGTTGACTTGCATCTCCAGCGTGCGCACTTCGCCAGCGCCTTCGTTCCATTTTGGATAGACCCCTTTGACACCTTTCATGCTGTCCGATCCTTCGTGGCAAGACGCACACGACTTGCCCTCAGATCCATCAGCGGTGTTCCAGGAATCCTCGGCCTGTTCCACAAAGATCATACCGGGGTTATCAAAGTCATCCGCCTGCATTGCGCGGGTTTCAACGCCGCGGAAATGCCAGCCTGAGATCACCTCGTCCACAGCATCAGCCATATGGGCGGGTGCTGCGGTGCGGGTCACCAATTTGGTTTCTTCGTTCAGGATCAGCGTGTCATCCGCCGGATCGGCCAGTGCCAGACCAGCGCTCAGCATCAGCCCCCCAAGCGCGCACAGAACTGTTTTATTATTATACATTGTCGTCCTCCCTAGTGGCGCTATTGATCACTCAACCGTTATGGATTTTGAGGTTTCATAAACCGATCCATCGTCGTCATACCAAGTAAAGGCAAACTCACCGGATTCGGGGACTTTGGCCTCAAACTCTAGGAACGGGTTGGTCGAAATTGCTGGTTCCAGCGTAACATCGATCACGTTCACACCATTAAAATCGCAGGTGAAGCGATTGATGATCGAGCGCGGGATAAGATTGCCCTCTTTGTCCTTACGCTGGCCACTTTCCATTTTGTGACTGATCAGCGTCTTGATCGTGATACTATCGCCAGCTGCCGCAGTTTTGGGCACTTTGACGCGGGGTTTTACACCTTTAGCCATGATAAATCTCCTGTCTGTCCCTTAGCCGCCGCAGCCGCCGATTGTCACTTTGACCGATGCCGAGGCTTTGACAAAACTGCCATCCGCCATTTTGGCAACAGCCACTACG
>DFBW01000031.1:9881-11376 GCA_002366775.1 Roseovarius sp. UBA3070
ATAATGTCATCGTCGCCAGCCGCCAGTGCCCGAATGGGCAGGCCCGCAACAACAATGGCACCGGCACCTAAGGCCATGGCATGTCGTCTTGTCAGTCTCATCTGTGAACTCCTGCACTTTATCCCTGTGTTCAGGGTGTCGTTATTCCTTGAGGGTGATCAGATAGGCCACCACATCTTCGATTTGCTGGGCTGTCAGAAGCGGGCCAAACGTGTCGTCCGCTGCCTTGCCGGTATATGCTTTGCCGGGTCGGATGAAGCCTTCGGTTTTGTAGAATGACGGCATTAACGTACCGTCAAACGTCATCTTGGCATTGGCCACGAGGCCGCGCAGTTCCTCTTCGGACCAGCGATCACCGGCACCATCCAGGCTGGGGCCAATTTCGCCGTGAAACGGCACATCGGCCAGATCACTAACCGCATGGCACGCCACGCAGTTGCCCTTCTTTTTGCTGCTGACAATGCTGCGCCCTTCGGCCACATCGCCCGGCTGACCCGAAAGCGACATCGCCACGGCTCCGTCGGTGTAAGTAACTTCAGTGGGGGCAACCTCGCCTGCGCTCAGCGCATAAGTCGAAATTGCCAAGGCCGTTGCGGCCGTCAGAATGGTCTTCATATGTCCTCCCGAAACATATTCCATTTTTAGAATACCATAGGGCACAACATTCCCATCAATCAACAGCTATTCCAGAAATAATTGACAGATGCCCCAACTCATCGCAGATCAGTCGGCTGATCCGTTGTCTCTTTCTTGAATGCGGCGGGCGTGATAACGCTGAAAATCCTCACCATTATCAAGATCATACCGATTTTCACGGACCCATGTAAACATGTCTAACGTGGTTCCCGGACCAAAGGCACCAGGCATCAATGCTACTGCGGCCTGCGCGGCATTTTGACCCTCTGCAATCTCCTCGGGCAGAAACAGAATCGATGGGGTGAACAGCAAACCCCATTTGCGCGCCGCGTTTTTCTCACTCAGCACTTCGCCGTCAAAGTCGACCACTTCGGTGTCGCCATAAAGGTTTAGCTGCACCATGAAGAAATTCGCGCTAATATAGTCCGACACATGCGCAAGCGAGAACACCTCCTTGTGCATTTTGTCACAATAGATGCAGCCGCGTTGCTCAATGATCAGGGCAAGGCGTTTGCCTTCGGCATTGGCTTCTTCCAGATCCTCGCGCAGGTCTTTGAAGGTGTCGCGCATCCAATCGGCCTTATGCAGGCCATCGTCGCCCACCTCAGCCGCAAGTAGCGGCGCGGACAACAGCAGGGCAAAACAGAATGTCAGAAAACGACGCATGTTATTACTCCCTCATATTTTCTGGAATACCGGAAATGTCTTCAGCATCCATTGTGCGATGTGGTTGACGCTATCAGTTGCAATCAGCACCGCAAAGACAATCAGCATAGCGCCCATGGCCTTTTCAACAAGTGGCAAATACCGCCGGAACCGTGCCGCGAATTTCAGGAAAGGCCCGATAAACAGAGATGCG
>DFBW01000319.1:0-4174 GCA_002366775.1 Roseovarius sp. UBA3070
TCAGGTATTGCAGGACCGGCGTGCTGAGGCGCGCAAAGGTGGCGGTGAACGCCGGATTGCTGCGCAGCACAGCAAGGGCAAGCTGACGGCCCGCGAACGGGTGGACTTGTTGCTGGACGAAGGTAGCTTTGAAGAGTTCGATATGTTCAAGGCCCACCGATGCACTGATTTCGGCATGGAAAAAGACCGCCCCGACGGCGACGGTGTGATCACCGGCTGGGGAACGATCAATGGCCGGATGGTGTATGTGTTCAGCCAGGACTTCACGGTATTTGGCGGCTCTCTGTCCGAAACTCACGCCGAAAAGATATGCAAAATCATGGATATGGCGATGCAAAACGGCGCGCCGGTGATTGGGATCAACGATTCCGGTGGCGCGCGCATTCAGGAAGGTGTGGCAAGTCTTGCCGGCTATGCTGAGGTGTTCCAGCGCAACATCATGGCCAGCGGCGTGGTGCCGCAGATTTCAGTGATCATGGGGCCATGTGCGGGTGGCGCTGTTTATAGCCCTGCGATGACCGACTTTATTTTCATGGTCAAAGACAGCTCGTATATGTTTGTGACTGGCCCGGATGTGGTGAAAACCGTGACCAACGAACAGGTCACAGCCGAAGAATTGGGCGGGGCATCAACCCACACGCGTAAATCCAGTGTCGCTGATGGCGCGTTTGAGAACGATGTGGAGGCCTTGGCCGAAGTGCGCCGGCTGGTGGATTTCCTGCCGCTCAGCAATCGTGAAAAACCCCCGGTACGCCCGTTCTTTGATGAACCGGGCCGGGTGGAGCAAAGCCTGGATACGCTGATCCCGGACAATGCCAACTCTCCTTATGATATGAAGGAGTTGATCCTGAAATTGGCTGATGAGGGCGATTTTTACGAAATTCAGGAGGACTTTGCCAAGAATATCATCACCGGGTTTGTGCGCCTGGAGGGGCAGACCGTGGGGGTTGTGGCGAACCAGCCAATGGTGCTGGCGGGATGTTTGGACATTGACAGCTCGCGCAAGGCCGCACGGTTTGTAAGGTTCTGTGATTGCTTTGAGATTCCGATTTTGACACTTGTGGATGTGCCAGGCTTTTTGCCGGGAACGTCGCAGGAATACGGTGGGGTGATCAAGCATGGCGCGAAACTGCTGTTTGCTTATGGCGAAGCAACAGTGCCCAAGGTGACGGTGATCACTCGCAAGGCATATGGCGGCGCCTATGATGTGATGGCCTCTAAGCATTTGCGCGGCGATTTCAATTATGCCTGGCCCACAGCCGAGATCGCGGTGATGGGCGCCAAGGGGGCGACCGAGATCATTCACCGTGCCGATTTGGGTGACGCTGACAAGATTGCGGCCCATACCAAGGATTATGAGGACCGCTTTGCCAACCCGTTTGTGGCCGCTGAGCGCGGGTTCATCGACGAGGTGATCATGCCGCGGAACACGCGGATGCGGGTCAGCCGGGCGTTTGCCAGCCTAAGGAACAAGAAGCTGACCAACCCATGGAAAAAGCACGATAATATTCCGCTATGAGGAAAGCGGCGGGGGCCAGCCCCCGCACCCCCGGGATATTTACAGCAAGAAGATGAGGAGAATGGGCCATATTATGGCGCGAAAGCACTGGCATATCCTACATGAAAACGGCGCGCTGACGATGGCGCGGCGGGTGCCGGTGCGGTTTGATCTGAGTGTGGTGGCACGGCTTGAGGGTGGCTGCAAACATCGGATTGCGCGGCAGGTCAGGCAGGATATCTGGCGGGCGTTGCGCGACGTGAGGGGGTTTGCGCCAGCGGTCAAGGTTGAGGACTGTGACGGTGGGCTGAAAGTAACGGCAGGTGGTCAGGTGGATGGCGTGTTTCCCAAGCAGGCGGCTGAGGCACAGATCACGGATGTGTTGGAGAACACGGCCAATAGGGCGCGCTGGGCCAGGTGGGCGTCATGAGGCGCTTTTTGTGGCTCGCCGTTGGCCCGCTCTTGGTTGTCGGTGTGGGCGTATGGCTGATGTTGATTTTGCCGGAAGAGGGCAAACCCACCAAGCGCATGGGCACGTCTGGCGTGGTTCTGCCCTCGGGGCTGGAGGCGGAACTGCAAGAGATGATTTGGGATCAGCCGGGGCAAGGGTTGGTGTACCGGTTCCGCTTTGTGGCTCCGGCATTTGAGAGGGCGGATGACATGGATATTGTGATGGCTGATCTGGAATATCTGTGCACCAACTTCGCTTTGCCCAAACTGGCAAATACAGGCCCCATGCCCAATCAGGTGGTTGTGTCGCTGGCGGATAAGCCATCGGAGTTTGGCCAGTTCGACCCAACCGTGACCCAGGTTTTTGAGGCATATAGCGTAAAAAGCGGCACCTGCATCTGGGAGATGTTTTGATGAAACCACAATATGTTGCGGGGGCTTGCTCATCCAACCTTCGGTTTGCGGCTTTGGAGTCACAGCCCCTGTGGATAAGTTTCAAAACATACAATTCTGCGCCACTCTCGGCTATGATGGCGGCTGGTTGCGCTTTTGCAGCCGAAACTGTGCAAGGTGGTAAAAACGGGGCACAAACCCCGCGCCCGATTGCGCAAAAAGACAGGAGCAGAACATGTCGAACAGTATCAAAACCCTGGCTGCATTTGGCCTGGTTGTCCTCATGGCAGCCTGTGGCGGCGCCCAGGAAGAAGAATTTGTGGTTGTCCAACCCGAGCCTATCTCGGTTGAGCCGACTTACACGGGCAAATACAAGTAAGCCCGATACTGGCAGCAAGGAGCGGATCAATGCATCCGGTCCTTGCGCTATACCGGCCCCGATTGTGGCCCCGATCCGGGGGGCGACATCATGCTAAAGCATCGCGGGTTTCCGGGGCGCTTGCCCGGAACTGATTTTCAATTCACCATTCGTCGTGCCAACCCCAAAGGTGTGACGCCAATCACAGAACGCGAGCGGTTTCATGACCGCAGGCCAGCCGACCGGCGTGCTGACACAGGATTTGTGCGCGCATTATGGGAGTGCTTTGGCGAAGAGCCGTTTGAGCGCGGAAACCTGGATGCAGGCCGGTTGAGCTGGCTGTTTGGCCGCGAAGTTTTGGCTGCCGAGGATCCGTTTGACCCCGAAAGTTATGACGCCTTGTTACAGTTGGATGTGCGCGCGGCGCGCGCGGCTTTTCCAAAGGCGTTTGAAGATGTGGGCGAGGACGGATGATGCGAAGGTCGTTAGCTTATCCATTGGCGGCCGCCCAAAATGGCGTCTTTCTGCCGAACATGCGTAAAAACACGCGGAAATTGGCCGACAGTTCGCCATATGCGTGCGCCACGATGGACAGTGCGGTTCAGAAATGCAGCATGAGAAATGTAGTAACTGCCCTTCCCCTAAGGGCACTGTTTGCAAGTCTATTCCGTTACCCTTCCCCTATTGGGCGGCCCGATTTCATCCCAAATCGGCCGTCCACTTTTTGTTATATCACAAGTTCTTACGGCGTTCGGCGGCGGATCGCCCATGGCCAAAATGATGTGGCAGATTGCTTTGACACCGCGCCAAGTGAGGCTATTGATAGCCACACGCGCTTGGGGAACTCAAAGCAAGGCGAAACGACATGTATACAAAATTCAAAACCCTATTTGTGCTTATCAGCTTTAGCGGGCTGGCGGCCTGCGGGGATACAGCGCTGGAACAGGCCGTTATCGGCGCGGGCGCTGGCGCTGGCACCGCTGCGGTGTTGGATGGAGACCTGCTCACCGGGGCCGCTGTTGGGGCTGCGGGCAATCTCATCTATTGCCAGACCAAAAAACGAAAGAACTGCTGATACAAATAGGGCCAGGGTTGACGTTGGGGCAATCGCGCCACAGTGGGGAAGGGCAACTGCTTATTCCCATTGGCTTTTGTCAGCGACAGGCGTATATTGCAGTCAATGGGGGGCGTCCAATCAACGAGGCGCTCAATATGGGCTATATCAAAGCAGTACTTCTACTGGTTGTCTTAGGGGCGTGTGCCGCGCCCGAAGTGTCGAGCCGCATGGCGTTCGACCCTTATCTTATGACACCGATCACAAACTGATCGGGCGCATTGGTGCGTTTTGCACTGATTTGGCCGATCCAATTAAACTGACAAAGCGCATGTTTCGGGAAACCGGGGCGTGCGCTTTGTCGTGTTCAGCCTACACTTGAGGGGACAGATATGTTCAAGAAAATTCTGATTGCCAACCG
>DFBW01000319.1:4232-6518 GCA_002366775.1 Roseovarius sp. UBA3070
TTGCATGTGAAAATGGCGGATGAAGCGGTGCACATTGGCCCCCCCCCCGCAAACGAGAGTTATATCGTCATCGACAAGGTGATGGATGCAATTCGCCAGACCGGCGCTGAGGCGGTCCATCCTGGGTATGGTTTCCTGTCGGAAAACCCCAAGTTCGCCCAAGCGCTCGAGGCTGAGGGCGTGGCCTTTATCGGGCCACCCGTTGGCGCGATTGAGAAGATGGGCGACAAGATCACCTCAAAGAAAATCGCGATGGAGGCCGATGTTTCGACCGTTCCGGGTGTGATGGGGTTGATCGATGACGCAGAGCATGCGGTGACGATCTCAAACCAAATCGGCTATCCGGTGATGATCAAGGCATCCGCCGGGGGCGGCGGCAAGGGGATGCGCATCGCATGGAATGATGACGAGGCGCGCGAGGGCTTTCAAAGCTCCAAGAATGAAGCGGCGAATTCCTTTGGCGATGACCGGATTTTCATTGAGAAATTTGTGACCCAACCACGCCATATCGAAATTCAGGTGCTGTGCGACACGCACGGCAATGGTGTGTATCTGGGTGAAAGGGAGTGCTCGATCCAGCGGCGCCAGCAGAAGGTGATCGAAGAGGCGCCAAGCCCGTTTCTGGACGAAGCCACGCGTAAGGCAATGGGCGAACAGGCGGTCGCCCTGGCCCATGCGGTGGATTACGCCAGTGCCGGTACGGTGGAATTCATCGTCGATGGAGAACGCAATTTCTATTTCCTTGAGATGAACACGCGCTTGCAGGTGGAACACCCGGTGACCGAGTTGATCACTGGCGTTGATCTGGTCGAGCAAATGATCCGTGTGGCCGCAGGTGAGGAGCTGAGTTTTGCCCAAAAGGATGTGACCTTGACGGGCTGGGCGATGGAAAGTCGACTGTATGCTGAGGATCCTTACCGCGGCTTCTTGCCGTCGACCGGGCGGTTGTCACGCTACATTCCCCCTGTTGAAGTGGCCGCAGGGCCGTTGCAGGACAATGGCAAATGGCAGGATGATGCCCAGATCGGAGACACGGCTGTGCGCAATGACACAGGTGTTTTTGATGGGGGTGAAATCTCGATGTATTATGACCCGATGATCGCCAAGCTGTGCACCTGGGCGCCTGATCGGGCCGGGTCGATTGAGGCGATGCGCACTGCGCTCGACGGGTTTGAGATTGAAGGGATTGGGCACAATCTGCCGTTTTTGTCTGCGGTTATGGACCATCCTAAATTCGTGTCGGGAGACATGACAACAGCCTTTATCGAAGAAGAATATCCCGATGGTTTCCAAGGGGTTGAGTTGGATGATGCGGCTTTGCGCCGGATTGCGGCCACTGCGGCGGCAATGCACCGGGTGGCAGAAATCCGGCGCACTCGGGTTTCGGGACGGATGGACAATCACGAACGCCATGTGGGCGATGATTGGGTCGTTTCACTGCAAGGGCAAAGCTATCCGGTGACGATTGCTGCGGACCGCGATGGCTCGAGCGTGGCGTTTGAAGATGGCACCAGCCATCGCGTCACCAGCGCCTGGACGCCGGGTGATCAACTGGCCACGCTGAATGTGGATGATAGCCCGCTGGTGTTGAAGGTTGGCAAGGTTTCGGGGGGCTTTCGCCTGCGCACGCGCGGGGCAGACCTGAAGGTGCATGTGCGTTCGCCGCGTCAGGCCGAACTTGCCATGTTAATGCCTGAGAAACTGCCACCTGATACATCAAAGTTACTGCTGTGCCCGATGCCCGGTCTGATCGTGAAGGTTGATGTGGCCGTGGGTGACGAGGTTCAGGAAGGCCAGACACTGTGCACTGTCGAGGCGATGAAGATGGAGAATATTCTGCGTGCTGAAAAGAAAGCGACAGTCACCAAGGTTAATGCCGCCGCTGGCGATAGCTTGGCGGTGGATGAAGTGATCATGGAGTTTGAATAGGATGCGCATCTGGCATGTTGCAGTGATTTATACACTCGCTTTCATGGCTGGGCTTGTCACGCTCTGGGCGTTTCTGGCGCTGGGTGTGATGCAGGTGCTGGAAAGCCGGCTCGATAGTGTGTTTGTGATGCTGTTGGTGCCTGTCTTGTCTGCAATGTGCGTGTTTTCCGTGGTCTATGGTCTGGCCTCGGGCAGGGCCTTGAAATGGCAATATTGGCTGTTCACAACTTTGGCCATGTCAGCGCTGATCTGGGGCGTGCCGCGTGTGGTTATGGCAGGTTACATCGCTGTGCCAGGGGCGCTTATGCTCAGCGTCTTATTGGTGTTTGCTTGCGGATTTTTGGCATGTCTGCGGCG
>DFBW01000319.1:6567-19076 GCA_002366775.1 Roseovarius sp. UBA3070
TGTGTGCGTATGGACGAGGCCGCTTTGCGCGCACATATGGCGCAATGGTTTGCGCTGGGGCCGACCATGGGATTTGGCGCTAAACAGGATTGTGCGGCGGCGGCGTTTCGACTGGTGGATACTGAAGTGGGGTCAGCTCTGGCAGTTGTCAATTCAGTGCCAAAGGCAGTGAATGTGCTGCAATTGCGGGGCACAGTTGCGTTGGATCAGCCCGATGTGGCGCCCGATGAGGGCTTGGTTGAGCTGATCAACACCGATCGCGCCTTGGGATATCAAATGCGCCGTGCGGCCCTTGAGGGCCGGGTGTGCATGGATGAGATCACGGCCAGCGCTTTTGGCTATGCCTTGACCAACCCACAAGCTGTTTTGGCCTTTGATGCCAGCCTTGGGGCGCTGATGTTGCTGGACCCGGGCACCAATGTATTGATCGTGGCGATGGGGGAGGGGTGATGCAAAAGTGGTCCCAATCTCAGTTTTCCGCCCCGGCGCGCCGGTCACGGACTTCTTGTTGGCGCATCGGTAATTTGTCGATTGAACGGGTGATTTCACGCACGTCCCAAGGGAAGGGTTTGCGCAGGTATATTGTGCCGTCTTTGCCAATCAGCACCAGCATGAAACCACGCGGGTGCAGCTTTTCACGCAGGGCTGATTTTGCCTCAGGGTCAGTGTCGCTCAACACCACCGCATCGCGCTCGGCCAAAGCATCAAGTTGCGCTTCTAGATATGCCATTTGCTGGATGAACCGCGGATCGTTTGGGCTGTCTGCAAACACCACAAGGGGCCGGTTTTTCCAGACAAATTGCTGCAAATCATCGGTATCGGGGCGCATAACACCCGCTTCAACGGGTGTTTCAGGGGGCTCTTGGGCCTCCTGCGCCATGGCGGCGTTTGACATAAGTGCCAGTAATACAAGGGCGATTAGGGGCTTCATTGTCTCTCCTGTGTCATTGGATATAGGGCCTGTTAAGGACAAAGCGAAGGGCTATGCGCCCATGGGCCAAGAAAATTTTAACTCCAATCGGGTTATGAACAGTGAGGGCGCAGGATGAACGCCACGATCTCTCATATGCCGCGACCTGCGGCCTGGCGCCGAAAGGGTGGCACACCGATGGACATAGTTATGCATCTTGGGGCGCATCGTACGGCCTCAACCTGTTTTCAACATTACTTGCGAGAGAATAGCGCGAAACTGGGGGCGCAGGGCATTGCCGTCTGGGGGTCATGGCGTACGCGCGACGGGCTGTTGACCGGGGTGATGCCAGTGGCCGGAGTGATGCGCTTTGCTAAATTGCAATTGCAACGCGCGCGCGGCCGTATCGCCCTGGCACAACATCGCGCGAAAAATAACGGCATGCGCCAGTTGATCGTATCAGATGAAAACATGATCGGTGCCCCGCGGCGTAATCTGCGCGACAGCAAGCTTTATGCAGGCGCGGGCGAACGAATGGCCCGGTATAGTGAGGCGTTTGACAACAAGGTCAGCCGGGTGGTTCTGTCAATCCGATCCCAAGACAGCTATTGGTCATCGGCGCTGGCCTTTTCGGTGGGACGAGGGCACAGATTGCCCGATACAGATGCGCTCGATCGGCTGGTGACGTCTAATCGCCACTGGCGTGATGTCATTCGTGATCTGTATTGTGCGCTTCCCAATGCAGGAATCCTGGTAATGCCGTACGAAGAATTCGGCGGTCGCCCCGAAGAAAAACTGAGCTGTCTGGCGGGGCTTGCTTCTCCGCCGATGAAATCTGCGCGCGAGTGGATCAACCGTTCACCCAGCGTATCGCAATTGCGCCAGATACTGCACGACAGAGGTGAAGACCCGGCAGCATTGCCGAAAGAAGATGGGCGCTGGCATCCGTTTGACCACGCGCAAACCATGGCATTGAAGGAAAGCTATGCGGATGATCTGTTCTGGCTTCGCGCCGGGACTGATGGCATGGCGACCCTGATTGAGGAAACCGGAGCTGACAAGATGGGGATCACCCCACAACAGCCCCAGATGACAAGAGGACAAAACCCAAATGGAATCGAAAACCGACGAATGGCGTGAACTGGCCGAGAAAGAACTGCGTGGCAAACCGCTGAGTGATCTGAACTGGCGGACCTTGGAGGATATCGAGGTTAAGCCGCTGTATACCCAAGCCGATCTGGAGGGGTTGGAGCATCTGAATGGCACCCCCGGCGCCGAGCCGTTTACGCGCGGCGTAAAGGCCACGATGTATGCAGGCCGCCCCTGGACGATCCGCCAATATGCGGGGTTTTCCACCGCCGAGGCATCCAACGCGTTTTACCGACGCAACCTGGCCGCTGGTCAGCAAGGGGTTTCTGTGGCCTTTGATCTGGCCACACACCGTGGATACGATAGTGACCACCCGCGCGTTGAAGGCGACGTGGGCAAGGCCGGTGTGGCGATCGATTCGGTTGAGGATATGAAAATCCTGTTCGATCAAATCCCCTTGGATCAGGTCAGTGTCTCAATGACTATGAACGGCGCGGTGATCCCGATCCTGGCCAGTTTTATCGTTGCGGGCGAAGAGCAGGGCCATGACCGCGCGCTGCTATCGGGCACCATTCAGAACGATATTCTGAAGGAATTTATGGTGCGCAACACCTATGTGTATCCGCCAGAACCGTCGATGCGGATTGTCGCGGACATTATCGAATATACGTCAAATGAGATGCCGAAATTCAACTCGATCTCAATCTCGGGCTACCACATGCAAGAGGCAGGGGCGAATCTGGTGCAGGAACTGGCCTTTACCCTGGCCGATGGGCGCGAGTATGTGAAAACGGCCATCGCGCGCGGAATGGATGTGGACAAATTCGCCGGGCGACTGAGCTTTTTCTTCGCCATTGGGATGAATTTCTTTATGGAGGCGGCCAAATTACGCGCCGCACGTCTGTTGTGGAGCCGGATCATGACTGATCTGGGCGCGCAGAATCCGCGCTCGAAAATGCTGCGAACCCATTGCCAGACATCTGGTGTAAGCCTGCAAGAACAAGACCCCTATAACAACGTCATCCGCACCGCGTATGAAGCCATGAGCGCAGTGCTGGGGGGGACACAAAGCCTGCACACCAATGCGCTGGACGAGGCGATTGCCCTTCCCACAGATTTCAGCGCGCGAATTGCACGCAATACCCAGTTGATTTTGCAGGAAGAAACCGGCGTGACCAATGTGGTCGATCCGCTGGCAGGCAGTTACTATGTCGAAAGCCTGACCAACGAATTGGCCGAAGCTGCCTGGAAGATCATCGAAGAAGTCGAAGAAATGGGTGGCATGACCAAGGCCGTGGCAACCGGCATGCCGAAGCTGCGGATCGAAGAAAGCGCTGCGCGGCGTCAGGCGATGATTGATCGCGGGCAAGACGTGGTTGTGGGAGTGAATAAGTACCGTAAGGATCACGAAGACCCGATCGACATTCTTCAGATTGACAATGATGAGGTGCGCGAGGCGCAGATTGCTAAACTGAAACGCATCCGCGAAAGCCGCGATGAGGCGGCATGCCAGGCCGCTTTGACTGAACTGGAACGATGCGCTAACGAAGGTGGCAACCTTTTGGAGGCGGCGGTCGCGGCAGCGCGAACGCGCGCAACAGTGGGAGAGATCAGTATGAGCATGGAAAAAGTATTTGGCAGGCACCGGGCAGAAGTGAAAACCCTGGCAGGCGTGTACGGCGCTGCTTATGAGGGCGACGAAGGCTTCGCTGCTATTCAGAAGTCAGTGGAAGATTTCGCCGAAACTGAGGGCCGCCGTCCACGCATGTTGGTGGTCAAGATGGGGCAGGACGGGCATGACCGGGGCGCCAAAGTGATTGCTACAGCCTTCGCTGACATCGGTTTTGATGTGGATGTGGGGCCGTTGTTCCAAACCCCACAAGAGGCTGCACAGGATGCTGTGGACAATGATGTCCATGTGATTGGCGTCAGCTCTCAGGCTGCGGGGCACAAAACACTGGCCCCGAAACTTATCCAGGCGCTCAAGGATAAGGATGCGGGCGATATTCTGGTCATTTGCGGCGGGGTTATTCCGCAACAAGATTACGAGTTTCTGCAAAAGGCTGGAGTGAAAGCGATCTTTGGTCCGGGCACAAATATTCCCGAGGCAGCCCAGGATATCTTGCGATTGATCCGCGAAGCACGCGGCTGATTTACAAGCGAAAACAATGACCTCGGGCGAAAGTCTGGGGTCATTTCGACCGGGTGGTTTGGGAGGATAAATGGTGGCGTGGGGGAGACTCGAACTCCCGACCTAACGATTATGAGTCGTTCGCTCTAACCAACTGAGCTACCGCGCCTTGGGCGCGTGATCTAAGCCAGCCACGCCCCCCCGTCAAGGCTGAAATGGCCTAAATTCAGATGCTGCCGCCTGGCATGATCGCCGTTGCCATCTGCGCCGAAAAATCAGACAGTTTGCCAAGCACCAAAATGGTGCAACATGGGGTAGCAATGGGCACACGACAAAAAATAGCAATCGGTATGGCATTGGGCGCATTGTGGTCGGTTGCCCTGTTGTGGGCGGCGGCACATTATGTGCAATTACCGGTGTTTGCGCTGATGCCCACAATCATGACCGCGTATCTGGCCCCCGGCCTGGTGATGGCGTTGATGGTGGGGCGGCTGGCGCAGCGTCGGTTCTTTGATGACACGATCATCGACGGGCACCCCTTGAACAATGCGGCCGAGATTGACCAGCGCGTATTGCGCAACACCGGCGAACAGCTGGTGCTGGCCTTGTGTGTCTGGCCTGCGGCGGCGGTGATGTTGTCGGGCTTGGGGCCGGGGGTGATTTTGTGTCTCGGGCTTGGGTTTGCGGTGGCACGATTGGCGTTTTGGATCGGATATCATGTTTCGCCGTCGTTGCGTGCTTTTGGATTTGCTGCCAGCTTCTATCCCACCGTGTTGGTGGGGGTATGGGCGATGGTGCGGCTGGCGACTGGCGGGTTGGGGTAACTCGGCCTGTAAGCCAAATTTTGGGCACTCAAACAAGGATCGGCGCATGAAGCTGGAGTTGGATCATATCGCAATCGCGGCGGCAACCCTGGCGCAAGGAAAGGCGATGGTTGAGGCCGCTTTAGGAGTGAGCTTGCAGCCGGGCGGGCAACACGCGCATTTTGGCACGCATAATATGCTGCTTGGGCTGGAGGATGGGCTGTATCTGGAAGTGATCGCCATTGATCCGGACGCGCCCGCGCTGGAGTATCCAAGGTGGTTTGATCTGGATCGTTTCCATGGGCCCCCAAAGTTGACCAATTGGATATGTCGCACGGATGATTTGGCCGACGCGGTGAGAACGCTGCCTGGGGCAGGTCGACCAGTGGCATTGACGCGGGGTGATCTGCGTTGGCAGATGGCTGTGCCGGATACCGGAATATTGCCCTATGATAACGCTTTTCCGGCGCTGATCGAATGGCAAAGCAGCCCTCATCCGGCAACGCGGCTTGACGCCACGGGGTGTCGCCTGCACCGGTTGGTTATTTCCCATCCTGAGGCCAAGGCATTGCAGGCAAGTTTATCGGGCATGTTGAGCGATGCACGGGTGCGTTACGACACAGGACCATCCGGATTTCGCGCGGAATTTGACACACCAAACGGGCGGCGGGTGCTGGAATGATTGTTCGCACGGCCGCCACGGCCGATATCCCGGCGATTGCTGATATCTGGAATCACAATATCCGGCACACGGTGAACACGTTTACCACCGCCGAGAAAACCCCGGATGGGCTGGCGCGCGATATTGAAACCCGCACAGCTGAGGGCAAAGGGTTTTTGGTGGCCGAGGATGCAGGGCGTATTCTTGGTTTTGCCACCTATTTTCAGTTTCGTGGCGGACCGGGGTATGCCCATACCGCCGAGCATTCGGTGATGCTGGCCGAGACGGCAACGGGGCGCGGGGTTGGGCGGGCATTAATGGCCGCGCTGGAGGGGCATGCCCGAGGCGCTGGTATGCACTCGTTGATCGCAGGAGTGGCGGGGGAAAACACTGCTGGCGTGGCGTTTCACACCGCAATTGGGTATAAAACCATCGCTATTTTGCCCGAAGTCGGACGCAAGTTTGAGCGTTGGATGGATCTGATCTTGATGCAAAAACTTCTTTGAGAGAACGCCCTGACATCCCCTTCTAAACCCGGTAGTCTGGTCATCATGTCCATCTGGAGCCGCATATCTGAGGCCATAGCCGCGCTCACCTCAGGAGAGGGGCTGAGCGCCGTTTTTGATCGGTTGCGCAGCCCGCCTGAACGCTCAGTTGCCTTTACCATTGCTGTGATCGCCCTAAGCGCCAAGATGGCCAAAGCCGACGGTCTGGTGACGCGTGACGAGGTAACAGCCTTTCGTGAAGTGTTCCAAATCGCACAGGCCGATGAAGCGGGGGCCGCCAAGGTGTTTAACCTGGCGCGCCAGGACATGGCTGGTTTTGAGGATTATGCCACACGCATTGCTGGTATGTTTGCCGATGATATCAGCGCGCTGGGCGATTTGATGGAAGGGTTGTTCCATATTGCCATGGCTGACGGTGTTTATCATCCAAATGAAGACGCGTTTCTTGAACGTGTCGCAGAGATATTTGGCTTGCCTGACACGGATTTCAAATCTCTGCGCAACCGTTTTGTGCCAGATGCCGCCCCCGATCCTTATACAGTGTTAGGTGTGGCGGCGGACACGCCGATGCACGAGATCCGCAAGGTCTGGCGGCAGATGGTGCGCGACACGCACCCTGACCGGATGATGGCCCGCGGTGTGCCCGAAGAGGCGATTAAACTGGCCGAAAAGCGTATGGTTGATATCAACCGAGCCTGGGAAGAGATAAACGGAGGCGCGTGATATGCGCATTGCCACCTATAATATTGAATGGTTCAACTCTCTGTTTGATGACGAGGGGATGTTGCTGGATGATAAGCAATGGTCGAGCCGCTATGATGTGACCCGATCAGATCAGCTGGCGGCGCTGGGCATTGTGTTCACTGCGATGGATGCGGATGCGGTGATGATCATCGAGGCACCCGATACCAATGGCAAACGCTCCACCATAAAGGCGTTGGAAAATTTTGCGCGCGCAATGGGCCTGCGCACAAGCAAGGCGTTGATCGGGTTTGCCAATGAAACCCAGCAAGAGATTGCATTGCTTTATGACCCTGATGTTCTCAGCGCGCGGCATGATCCGCGCGGGATAGAGACGGGCAAAAAGGGATCACCCGATGCGCCGCGCTTTGACGGGGTGTTTCGGATTGATCTGGATATTGATGCATCCGAGGATATGGTCGTCTTCTCCAAACCACCGCTTGAGGTGGAGTTGAGCGTCAAGACGGGACCACAGGCAGGCAAGGCGTTGCGCCTGATTGGGGTACATCTGAAATCCAAAGCACCGCATGGGGCCACCAACCGTGATGAGATCATGCAGATGGCCATTTCAAACCGGCGCAAGCAGCAGGCGCAGGCTGTGTGGGTGCGCCGCCGGATTGATATGCATCTGGCGGCGGGCGAATCGTTGATCGTGATGGGCGACCTCAACGATGGTCCGGGCCTGGATGAATATGAGGGCCTCTTTGGCCGCTCAGTTGTTGAGATCATTCTGGGAGAAGGCGCACGCGGGGGAACGCAGCTTTATGATCCGCATGCGCGGCGGGCTTTGGTACGCAAGATTGGGGCTATCAACACCACCGCGCGGTTCTATCTGAGCCATGAAAAGCGGTACATGCAGGCCTTGCTGGATTACATCATGGTTTCGCCCGATTTGCGGCGACTGGCGCCTAAATGGCGCATTCTGCATCCATTTGATGACCCTGATTGCTGGAGCTTGCCCGAGCTGTGCACTGCGTTGATTGCCGCCTCGGATCACTTCCCTGTGGTGCTCGATCTGGATCTGTGACTTCAAATTGTCATCGGGCCACACTATATTGAGAGCATGAAGAGATTTGTTATCACCACCGGCGCGTTGCTTTTGTCCACTCTGCCGCTTCAGGCGCAAGAGGAGGACGAGGGGTTTTCCCTGATGGAACGCGGGGCGCAGCTGTTCTTTGAGGGCATCAGGCGCGAAATGGAACCAGCGCTGGATGATCTGATGGCGCTGGCAGATGATATGGAACCTATGTTGCGTGATTTCGTGAGCGAAATGGGGCCGGCCTTCGTGGAGTTGCTCAGCCAGATCGAAGATTTGAGCGCGTATCACCCACCTGAGATTTTGCCCAATGGCGATATCATCCTGCGCAAGAAGACCCCGGAAGAGACCCCGGAAGAGATGCCGGACGACCCGATTGAGGGCGAGATTGATATCTAAAGTGTGTCGCCTTTAACCTGAGGCAGGCAAATGGCGAGAAACGCTTTAGGTCGCGCGGGTCCGGTTTGCACCTCGGGCAAAACCCCTACTTTGTTTTAACCACAACCGCGGCCTCCAGCGTGTCGGCCAAGGACTGAAATCGCGCTTTGGCAACTTCACCAAATAGGGGTGCGGCATCCTTGGTCAGGCGCAGTTCCAGCACGCGTTTCTTGGGATACCAAAGTAAATGGCCGGGGGCTGCGTTTTTATCCAACCACAGCATTGCGCCAAACCGCATGGCTTTGCCCAGGACCTCGGCCTCGTGCTGGTCTTTTTCAGAGATGAGCTGACCGACGGATTCGAACCGCGTGCCATCGCGCCGATTGGTATAGCGATGTTGCAGGGCCAACCCCAGAAACACCCGTTCAGAGTGCGTTAGCCCCCCCAGATTGGCGCGGGTGGCGTTGTCAAAGCAAACTTCGGCCCGGTAATCGGGATGCGCGCGCCAGCTGACATCGTGCAAAAGGCACGCGGCTTTGATCATGCGCCGTCGCTCGGGGTTGACGGATTTAAACAGTGGCTGGATGAAATCATACAGCACTTTGCCAAACCCTGGAACACGGGCGTCTTTAACCTCGGCAAAGCGGCAGCTTTCTATCAGCGGGTCACGATCACGCAGGCGTTGGGGCATTTGTTCGTACAGCATGCCTTCGCGGATGCCATAGCTGGACACGGCGATATCATGGGGTTTGAACGCTTTTACCACCTCGCGCAGCACCTCGGCGGCGTGGGGCACAAGGATGATGCGTGCTGTCGATATGCCAGTGAGCGAGCGCAGCGTTTCAAGATCATTTTCGGCGATGAATTTAGCCGTGTCGCGTACAGCGGACGCGGTCATGCGGTACTCGTGCAGCACATTCAGTGGGTAGGCGCGGCGCACCATGTCGATCTTGGCGATCGCACGCCACGACCCGCCCACCAGAAAAAGGCGGTTTTTCTGTAGGCCCATTTCATCTTTGATGCCGCTCAAAGTATCGCGGATGAGCGCCTTGCGGGCTTTGCGCCCACCTTTCAGGTCACGCAGTTTCAGCGGCCCCAGATCGGTACTGACGCGGCGGCCCACTTTGCCGTCATCTATTTCGGCCAGCTCCATGGAGGAGCCGCCTATATCACAGACCAGCCCATAAGAGCCGGGCCAGCCCAACAACACGCCCTGAGCAGAGAGGCGTGCCTCTTCGCGCCCCTCAATGACCGAAATGTGAAGGCCGGTTTGATCTTCGACCTCACGGCAGAATTCCGGGCCATCTTCGGCCTCACGCACAGCAGCGGTGGCGACGGCTGTCAGCGGGCCGGTGCTCATGCCTTCAGCCAGCAGTTGAAAGCGCTTGATTGCCTTCAGGGCGCGGGCGCGGCCTTCGGGGTTTAGCCGTCCGGTCTGGGCCATGCCGGCCCCCAGAGCACACATGATTTTTTCGTTGTAGAAATAGGCGGGGCTGCGCGCGGCGCCGTCAAATACCACCATCCGAACTGAGTTGGAGCCGACATCCACCACACCAACGCGGCTGAGGGCGCGGGCGGATGGATCATCAAAAATGGGGCGTCCGAATGGCCCCCAGTCGTTCTGTTCCGGGTCGTTTGAGCCGTCCATTGCGCCACCTCAGGATCATGTTTGGTGATTTATGCGCCAGCCCGCAGTAAGGGTCAATCGGACGTTTTGTAACAGTGCGACATACGTTGCGCCATCATTGCCGGGCCGACGTGCAGCGGCAGTTTATGCGTGGCTGATGTGTGCCGCACAGTGGCGAGGCTCAGTCGTCGGTATGGGTCAGTTTAGGAACATCCGCCGCCCCGGCAGAGCCGCGGCCAGATAGCGAAGGGTTTTCCATAAAGAACCTATGGCAATTGAATGCAAATTCGCCCTCAGGCACCTGCATGCGAGAAAAACTGCCATCCGGCGCCATGACCCAGCTTTGGGCCACATCGGCCAGGTTGGCTGCCATGATCTGGCTGACGATCTGGGCTTTGACAGTGGCGTTTTCGATCTCAACCAGTGTTTCGATCCGCCGGTTCAGGTTGCGACCCATCCAATCGGCCGAGCTGATGAATACCCGCGCCTTTTTCGATGGGATCTCGCGCCCGTTGCCGAAACATACAATGCGCGAATGCTCCAAAAACCGCCCGACGATGGATTTGACACGAATATTATCGGACAGGCCTTTGATACCGGGGCGCAATCCGCAAATTCCACGCACCACGAGGCTGATTTTTACGCCCGCCTGAGAGGCGGCATAAAGTGCGTCGATGATATCGGGTTCAATCAGTGAGTTCATCTTGGCCCAGATCATTGCGGGCGTGCCCTGTTTGGCGTTTTGGGCCTCTTGATTGATCATTTCGATCAGGCGTTCTTTCATGTGGTGCGGCGAGATGGTGAGGTTTTCCAGCTTTTCAGGCATGGCGTAACCCGACAAATAGTTAAACACTTTGGTGGCATCGCGCCCCAGGGCGGCGTTGCAGGTGAAAAAGCTGAGATCGGTATACACTTTGGCCGTGATCGGATGATAATTGCCGGTGCCATAGTGGGTGTATGTCACCAGGTTGACCCCCTCGCGGCGCACCACGGTCGAGATTTTGGCGTGAGTTTTCCAATCCATGAAGCCATAAACCACATGGGCGCCAGCGCGCTCCAATCGGCGGGACTGGCGAATATTCGCGGCTTCGTCAAAGCGGGCTTTCAACTCGACCAGGGCAGTGACGGATTTGCCTTCTTCTGCTGCTTCGCACAGGGCGTCCACAATCGGAGAGTTGTATGAGGTCCGATAGAGGGTTTGTTTGATGGCCACCACATCGGGATCACGCGCCGCCTGGTTAAGGAAGCGCACAACCATGTCAAAGGTTTCATAAGGGTGGTGCAGCAACATATCTTTCTGGCGTATGGCGGCAAACATATCGCCGTCATGGTCCTGTACGCGCTCGGGTACGCGTGAGGTGAAACTGGGCCAAAGCAGATCCGGGCGATCATCAATCACCAGTTCCTTCAGGTCGGCAAGGCCCAGAATGCCTTCTACTTCGACCACCTCATCGGGGGTGACGTGCAATTCGTCCATGATCACCCGGCGCAGGCCTTTGGGCGCATCACTTGAGATTTTCAGGCGCACCACTTCGCCCCGGCGGCGGCGTTTCAGGGCGACTTCAAATTCACGCACCAGATCTTCGGCTTCTTCTTCGACCTCCAGATCACTGTCGCGCAGCACGCGAAAGGTGCAATGGCCTTTGTATTTGTAACCGGGAAACAGGCTGTCGAGGTGCAACAGCAGCAGTTCTTCCAGTGGCAAGAAGCGATGTGTGCCATCGGGGGCGGGCAAAGTGACAAAGCGGTCGATCATCGGCGGGATTGGCAACAAGGCCTGTAGTGGGCGTCTGTCTGTCTTACGCTCCAGTTGCAATGCCAGCGAATAGCCAAGGTTGGGGATAAAGGGAAAAGGGTGAGCCGGATCAATGGCCAAAGGGGACAGCACCGCAAAGACGCGGTTCATGAACACATCTTCGAGATAGGTTTTATCCTCGTCACTCAGATGATCCAGATCGAGAATCGAAAGCTTCTCGGCCTCCATTTCATGGCGCAGGGCCTGATATGTGGCTTGTTGAGACGACAGCAGCTTGCGGGCGTCTTCGTTGATCAAGACGAGTTGTTCGGCAGGGGTCAGCCCGTCAGCTGCGGGCGTGGTGTTACCGGCATGGGCCAATTCACGCAGGCCCGCGACGCGGACGTTGTAAAACTCATCCAGGTTGTTGGCCGAGATCGACAGGAACCGCAGCCGTTCCAGCAAGGGCACGCGGGGGTTCTGGGCTTCCTCCAATACACGCCAGTTGAAACCCAGCCAGCTGAGTTCACGGTTGAAGAAACGGCCCGGGCCGGTGATGTCCAGATCAGGCAGGGCAACGGGGGCCGCCAGATCGGTTGCTAGAAAATCAGTGGTGTTCATCCGGTGAGTTGTAGCGCAGTTTTATGACAGGTCCAAGACGCGTGGCTCACCCCTCCAGCAATTCGGCGGCAAGGGCGCGTGTGATGGGGGCGCCGCGTTCCAGTGCTTCGGTATCCAGGCGTTGCACGATCTCTTGGGCGGCAACAAAAGACCGGTCCACCCGGCGCACCAGATAGGGGATCAGATTGGGGGAGGGGCTAAGTTGGCGATCGGCCAGCAGTTTCATCAGGACCGCCCCAAGCAGGGCATCATCTGGTGCATCCAGATCAAC
>DFBW01000319.1:19250-19905 GCA_002366775.1 Roseovarius sp. UBA3070
GCTTGAACCACGCTGCCGCCTGAAAGCCCGGCCCAGACATGTGCGAGGTGGGATTTGCCAGCCCCCTTTGGCCCGGTCAGCAACAGCTTGCGTGAGGGCCAGTCGGGCCAGGATTCGATCATCGCCACGGCAGCTGCGTTGGCGGGCGAGACAAAGAAATCTTCACGCCCCAGCGCCTGACGGGCGGGCAAATCAAAGCTAAGCTGGCGGGGCATCAGCTGTCGTCTTGGCCTATGAGGCCGGTATAGAGGCGGCTTGATTTGTAGCGCGCAATGACAAATCGTGTCAGCACACCAATGGCGGCAGCCACAGGAACGGCAACCAGCATTCCGACAAAGCCAAAGAGCATGCCAAAGACCGACAGCGCAAAGATCAGCCAGACCGGGTGCAGCCCAACGGATTTGCCAACAAGTTTCGGTGTCAGCACATTGCCTTCCAGCACCTGCCCCAAAACAAACACCCCGCCAACCAGCCCGATACTGAGCCAATCCCCCCAGAACTGGAACAGGGCCAGCCCGATGGCCAATGCGCCACCCAAAAGGGCGCCAACATAAGGAATGAAAGTGATAAGGCCGGCAAAAGCCCCCACAACCAGCCCGAACTGTAGCCCCACCAGCATCAAGGCAACGGCATAATACGTTCCAAGGACCAGGCA
>DFBW01000319.1:20071-20568 GCA_002366775.1 Roseovarius sp. UBA3070
GAATTCAGCAGCTCTCCGCCGCGTTCCTGCACCTTTTCGCCCACGGCCAACAGGGAGTTTTGCAAGGTGGAGCCCGGTTCAACCAGTTGCGGAAACCGCTCGGTCAGAAAGGTCTGCAGATCATGGGCCAGCTGCGGTGCTGTGTTAAACAGCGCGATGGCCTGTTCGATCAACGTGGGCAGGACCAACAGGGCCATGATGACAAAAATCATCACTGCAATCAGGGTGATAATGGTGACTGAAATGGCGCGTGAGCAGCCCATGGTTTCTAACCGGTCTGCCACTGGATCAAGGAAATAGGCGATGGCACCGCCCAAAACGAAAGGCAGGATCACATCGCCCAAAAACCACAGGGCCAAAAACAGGACCACCGCAGCGATCCCCCAATATTTGAGCTGTGTGTTCACGGGTAGGGCCATGGGTGCCTCGGGACTTGGGATCAGTTCCCTTACAAATCGCCCATGGCGCGCAGTGTTGCAAGGGACGGCGTGTAAAAA
>DFBW01000319.1:20661-21119 GCA_002366775.1 Roseovarius sp. UBA3070
GGGATGATCAAACAATCCAGCGCCGGGATTTATTCCTGGCTGCCGATGGGGTTTAAGGTGCTGCGCAAGCTGGAAAACATCGTACACGAAGAACAGGTGCGCGCAGGCCATATTCCGATGCTGATGCCCACGATACAGCCCGCTGATCTGTGGCGTGAAAGCGGGCGCTATGATGCATATGGCGATGAGCTGCTGCGCATCCGCGACCGGCATGACCGCGATATGCTGTATGGGCCGACCAATGAGGAAATGATCACCGATATTTTCCGCAGCCATGTGGGCAGCTATAAGGATTTGCCGCTGACGCTCTATCATATCCAGTGGAAATTCCGCGATGAGCGCCGCCCGCGCTTTGGCGTGATGCGTGGCCGCGAGTTTTTCATGAAGGATGGGTATAATTTTGACCTGACCAAGGAAGATGCGCTGCACGCCTATAACCGCCATCTGGTCAGCTATCT
>DFBW01000206.1:0-1802 GCA_002366775.1 Roseovarius sp. UBA3070
GCGGCCTCAACTTGACGAGTCACATCGGCGGTGACAGCTTCTTGTCCTTCTTGAGCCTCAATACGGATCATGGCGACGTTCTTGTCTTCTGGCCAAGTTGGGTCAAAAACCTCGGTGATCGACACGTCCCCCAAATCCATTGGTTGAATCAATTCCCGATATTGACCAATGTCGATTTCTTGCGTGCTTTGGGTGCGAATGGTCGTACCACCTTTGAAATCAATCCCATAATTCAGCCCTTGCGCGCCAAAGCTGCCCAAGGCGACCACGATCAAAATGACGGATGCCCCGATCGACATCTTCCATTTGCTAAAGAAATCCAACTTGGTTTCCTTTGGCACCAACCGCAGGGCACGGCCCTCAAGCACGGTTTTGGGGCGGCGGCGTTCATACCAGATGACCACGATCAGACGGGTCACAAAGATGGCCGTAAAGACCGAGGTGATAATCCCCAGCCCCAGCGTAATGGCAAAGCCACGCACCGGCCCCGAGCCCATGGCATAAAGGATCACAGCCGTCAGGAAGGTGGTGATGTTGGCGTCGGTGATCGCACTCAGCGCCTTTTCATAGCCCAGCTCAATCGCGCGGGCGGGCCCTTTGGCAGATTTGATTTCCTCGCGGATACGTTCAAACACCAGCACATTGGCATCCACCGCCATCCCGATGGTCAGCACGATACCGGCAATGCCGGGCAAGGTCAGCGTCGCGCCGATCATGCTGAGCAGGCCAAAGATCAGCCCGACGTTGATGATCAATGCGATATTGGCAAATATCCCGAAGGTGCCATAGCTGAGAAACATGAACCCCAGCACCAGCGCAAAGGCCACGATACAGGCGATTTTACCCGCCTCAATGCTGTCAGCCCCCAGTTCAGGCCCAACTGTGCGTTCTTCCAGAAATGTCAGCTCAGCAGGCAAGGCGCCCGCACGCAGCAGCACCGCCAGATTGGTGCTCTCCTCAACCGTGAATGACCCGGTAATGATGCCAGACCCGCCGGGGATATGGCCTTGGATAACTGGCGCGCTGATGACTTCACCATCCAGAACGATGGCAAAGGGGCTGCCGATATTTTCGGCCGTATAGGTGCCAAATTTGCGTGCCCCCGTCGGGTTAAACCGGAACGAAACCGCAGGGCGGCCGTTTTGGTCAAAGTCAGGCTGTGCATCCACCAGTTCCTCACCAGTCACAACCGCGGCTTTTTCCAGAATATAGAACTGCCCCTGCTCGGCGGCATCAATTGAGGGCAGCACCTCATTGCCGGCCCCTGCACGTTCATCTTTGTTGGTGGTGCGGCTGACCACGGGCTGAAACGTCAGCTGCGCCGTGGTGCCAATGATGTCTTTCAGTTCAGCCGCTGATCCAACACCGGGCACCTGAATCAAAATCCGGTCCGCCCCTTGGCGCTGAATGGTCGGCTCGCGGGTGCCCACTTCGTCAATCCGGCGGCGAATGATCTCCAATGACTGGCGCACGGTGCGTTCGTCCGTGGCCAGCATTTCGGCCTCTGACAGCGTCACAACAATGGTGTCGCCATCGGTATCTACCAAAATGTCACTGGCCCCGGCCCCGGTCAGGCTGACCACGGGGCGCGCGATGCCGCGCACAAGGCCGGCGGCATATTCAATTTCTTCCGGCTTTTGCACCAGCCGGACACGCAGCTCGGCGGTTTGTGATGGTTGCAAGCGGATCGGGCCAATCTGCGCCCGCTCTTCGCGCAGCAGATCACGGATTTCAGGCCACATGCCCTCAACCCGCGCCTGATACACATCCTCAACCTGCACTTCGGCCAGCAGATGCGCCCC
>DFBW01000206.1:1987-12472 GCA_002366775.1 Roseovarius sp. UBA3070
GCAATCGTGGATTTCACGACGCGCACTTTAACGCCTTCGCCCAGTTCCACTTCAACCTCGTTGTCATCCTTGACCTTGGCAACCTTACCGATCAGCCCGCCTTGGGTGATCACCTGATCGCCACGGCGCAGGGCCGCAACCATGGCGGTGTGGTCCTTCATTTTCTTTTGCTGAGGGCGGATCAGCAGGAACCACATAATGGCAAAAATCAGGATAAGCGGGATAAATTGTCCGAGGGCGTCCATGGTGATATGTCCTTGTTGGCTGTCGCGGGGGCCACCCCCGGCGAATTCGGTCGAAACCTAAGGTTCAAGGGCGGTATTTGCAAGGTGGGAAACGCCGTATCGGACGGCTTTGCAACAGGCACACGCATTCTCAATATTCGGCTGGTTACACTGCTGTGATACTTGTTAAAGAACCACACGAGACGACTCACCCCTGAGAAAGGACACAAGAGATGCATGACATCCGTGCCATCCGCGAAAATCCCGCCGCATTTGACGCCGCTTTGGCCAAACGTGGGCTGTCAGGTCTGTCGTCTCAGGTCCTGGATCTGGACGAGGCGCGCCGCACCCGCATCCACGCCGCTGAAACAGCGCAGGCTGATCAGAATGCCGCATCCAAGCAAGTGGGCGCTGCCAAGGCCAGCGGCGACGAGGCCGAATTTGAACGTTTGCGCGCGCTGGTTGGTGAAAAGAAAGCCGAAGTCGCCGCCAAACAGGCCGAGGCCAAGGATCTGGACAGCCAGCTCAACGATCTGTTGATGGGGATCCCCAATCATCCGTTTGATGATGTGCCCGAAGGCAGCGACGAGGCTGACAACATTGAAATTCATCGCTGGGGCACGCCGCCCACGTTGGATTTCAAGCCCAAAGAGCATTTTGAAATCGACGGTGTGAAACCCGGCATGGATTTTGAAACCGCCGCCAAACTATCGGGCAGCCGCTTTGTGGTTTTGTCCGGCTCCGTGGCGCGTGTGCACCGCGCCTTGGCCCAATTCATGCTCAACACCCATATTGAGAAAAACGGCCTGACCGAAACCTGGACCCCTGTTCTGGTGCGCGAAGAAATGATGCAAGGCACCGGGCAATTGCCCAAGTTCGGCGAAGACAGCTATCAAACCACCAATGGCTGGTGGCTGGTGCCCACAGCCGAGGTGCCGCTGACCAATATCGTCAACGGTGAAACCCTTGAGGAAAACGCCCTGCCCCACCGCTATGTGGCCCATACGCAGTGTTTCCGCTCTGAGGCAGGAAGTGCCGGACGTGATACCGCAGGCATGTTGCGCCAGCACCAGTTTGAGAAGGTCGAAATGGTGTCGATCACGCATCCCGATCACTCGGTTACCGAGCTGGACCGCATGACCGCCTGTGCGCAGGGCATTCTTGAACGGCTGGGGCTGGCGTATCGCACAGTTGTGCTTTGCACTGGCGATATGGGATTTGGCGCGCGCAAAACACATGACATCGAAGTGTGGTTGCCGGGGCAGAATACCTACCGTGAAATCAGTTCCTGCTCGGTTTGCGGTGATTTTCAGGCGCGCCGGATGAATGCGCGCTTCAAGCCCGCAGATGGCGGCAAACCGCAGTTCGTGCATACGCTGAATGGCTCAGGTCTGGCGGTGGGGCGTTGCCTGATTGCCGTGCTTGAGAATGGCCAACAAAGCGATGGGTCGGTTATCCTGCCTGACGTTTTGCACCCCTATCTTCTGGGTCGCACCACGATCACGGCTGACGGCACTCTGGTTTAGCCCCCCCCTCAAAATCGCGAGACCGGCCATCAGGCCGGACGAGCCGCCCGCGTTGGCGCTGTTTTTGGAAATGGCACCAACCGGGCGCTTTTCTCGTCCCACAGTTTCAGGCGAAAACTAGCCAGCGCCTCGCCCCAACGAATTGGCTCATGCGCCTTCAGGGCCTCTGGCAACGCCCGCTGACATTGGCGCAACCGATACGACGGAATGCCCGGATTATAATGATGCAAATCGTGATAAGCGATATTGCCAGTGCCAATATCCCACCACCACCCCAGATTAAGCGAAGACGACCCCACCAACGTGGCTTTCTGAAAATCCAGATCAGGTTTGCGATCCCAGTAAGTCTCCTCAAAATTATGTTGCAGATAAACAAGGAACACCCCGATTATCCCGGCAATCAAGGCACTTGTAGCCAACATAACCAGCCCCGCCGCCCCAAGTACCCCCCACACAAGTGCGACAAATCCCGCCAGCATCGCGTTATGTAAAACCACCCCCGCCATGCCAACACGGCGCGTATTGCGGGGCCAGCGATACGCGATAAAATAGGCGTAAATCCCGCCAAGGCTCAGCATCACCACCGGATTGCGATAGAGCCGATACCAGAGGCGCCGATATACCGGTGCAACCTGCCATTCACGCAGGGTCATTGTATACACTTCGGTGGTTTCACGGTGATCAAGGTTGCCCAGATAGGCATGATGCTGGTTGTGATTGAACTGCATCACCCGAAACGGAGTCAGCGAAAAAATTGATAACAAATAGCCCGCATAGTCGTTCAACACTTTGGTGCGAAACAGTGAGGCATGCCCACAGTCATGCTGCAAAACGTATAGCCGCACAGAGGCAAAGGCCATCACCACCACACAAGGCACAAGCAGGATCGTACCCCACGCCCATGTGCCAAACGCCAGAGACAGCATGTATACAACAAGCGTTCCAAACAAGCTGGCAGCACCTATTGCATTGCTTTTAATGGCGAATTTCCGCGTAAATTCTTTGATATTCATGTCAATTCTCGCCCTGACACCTCTGTGATAACACCACGAAACACACCAATGCACCCCCTAAGCATTTGAGCCAGAGCGCCGAATTTGCAAGCAAAACAAACTGGGCTGCCAATTTACGCGGTGAATTGCTGACGGGGCGCGCCAGCCCCCTCACCGAGGCCCAAAACCCTTATCGCGGGCGGAATATTGGCGAAATCGACACGGATTTGGTGGTTGATCTGCTTGCTACAGGTCCAGCCTTGCGATGTTTGCGCTCTATGCGCACCGCAAAGGGCAAAAACTATGCCTTGTGAGGGCCTTTGCCCAAATGCTTGCGCAGGCGCGAAGGCGTGGATTTTTTGCGGCCCTTGTAAGGGTTCTGGTCGGATTGTGAGCGCATGTGCAACCGAATGGGGGTGCCGGGCATGTCAAAATCTTCCCGCAATCCGTTGACCAGATACCTCGAATAACTTGCGGGCATCTTTTCAGTGTTGGAACACATCACCACAAATCCCGGAGGCCGGGTCTTGGCTTGGGTCATATAGCGCAGCTTGATACGTTTGCCGCCCGGTGCGGGGGGCGGATGCGCCTCCAGCATGCCCGCCAGCCAGCGGTTCAGCTGGGCTGTGGTCACGCGCCGGTTCCAGACGTCATAGGCCTTGGCCACCGCGTCACGCAGCCGCTCAATGCCTTTGCCTGTCTTGGCTGAGACCGTCACCAAAGGTGCGCCGCGCAGCTGTGGCAGCAGGCGTTCAAAGGATTCGCGCAGATCGCGCAATTTGGCCTGCTTGTCGTCCTCGATGTCCCATTTGTTGACAGCCACCACCACGGCGCGGCCCTCACGCTCGGCCAGGTCGGCAATGCGCAGGTCTTGTTGTTCAAACGGGATAGCCGCATCCAGCAGGACAATGACCACCTCGGCAAATTTGACCGCCCGCAGCCCGTCGCCCACCGACAGTTTTTCCAGCTTTTCCTGCACCTTGGCCTTTTTGCGCATGCCGGCCGTGTCAAACATCCGCACCGGCAGGCCATCCCAATCCAACGTCAGGGATATGGCGTCACGGGTGATTCCGGCCTCGGGGCCGGTCAGCAGACGCTCTTCGCCCAGAATTTTGTTGATCAGCGTGGATTTACCCGCATTGGGCCGCCCGACAACGGCAATCTGCATCGGCTTGTCCATCGAGGGCGTGCGCACACCGTCTTCGTCAATGCCGTCCTCATCCAGCGCCACATCAATCAGCGGCGCATCCTTGGCGGCGCGTTCCGCAAATTCATCGGCCAAAGGCATCAGCTGTGAATATAGATCATTCAGCCCTTCACCGTGCTCGGCCGACAGCCGGATAGGCTCGCCCAGCCCAAGGCCATAGGCCTCGATCACACCGGCATCGGCGGCGGCACCTTCGGATTTGTTGGCGGCCAAAATCACATGGGCCGAGCGTTTGCGCAGAATATCGGCAAATATCTGATCCGTCGGCGTGACCCCTGCCCGCGCGTCGATCATGAACAGACAGATGTCGGCCATATCCACCGCGCGTTCGGTCAGTTTGCGCATCCGCCCCTGAAGGCTCTCGTCTGTGGCTTCTTCCAATCCGGCAGTATCAATCACGGTAAAGCGCAGATCGCCCAGCTTTGCCTCGCCTTCACGCAAATCACGGGTAACGCCCGGCTGGTTATCCACCAAAGCCAGACGTTTGCCTACAAGGCGATTGAACAACGTGGACTTGCCCACATTCGGGCGCCCAACAATGGCAAGGGTGAAACTCATTAGCTGCGACTCCAGAACCGCTCAGGCGGCTCTGTTACAGCAATCAGCGCTCAACGGAAAGCCAGCAATTGCCCTTTGGTGGTCACCATGTACATCGTCCCCCCCGCCACAACAGGGTTGGTGGTGGCCCCACCGGGGATTTCAACGGTGCCACGTTCCACGCCCGAGGCCGGGTCAAACAGCCGCATCAGCCCATCATTGGACGCCACAATCAGGTTGCCCCCCGCGATGATCGGCCCGTAATGGCCGAAAATCTCGGTCTGCTGACGCGGGCGCTTTTTGGTAAAGAACGACAGGGTATGGGCCCAGATTCGGGTGCCATCTTCGGCGTTCAGGCGCACCAGTTCGTTGCGGTCCGTGACCATGAACACACTGTCACCAGCAGGCCAGATGGTATTGAGAGGGCCATCATTGGCCGTCCAGATACGCGCGCCATTTCCGAGGTTCAGCGCCACGGTGCGCCCCGCATGGGTGCCCACATAGATGCGCTCGCCCACCACCACGGGATCACTTGTGATATCGCCGATGCGCGCGCTGGAATACCCTTTGCGATGGCCTGCCACCTGGCTGTCCCACAATCGCAGCCCGCCCTTGCGGAATGCGCCCTGAACCTCACCCGAGCCAAAGGCAAATACCACATATTTGTCAGTCACCGCAGGGGCCGGTCCGCCAATCACGTTCTGAATATCGGGGGTCGCCGACAGGCGCCAATCAATCCGGCCAGTATCCGTGTCCAGCGCCCAGGCCACGTCATCACCGGCCACCAGATAGACGATTCCATCTTTCACCGATGGCTTGCCCGAGCCAGTGGAGCGCAGGTTTTGCTGCCAAATCTCATTGCCGGTTTCAGGATCCAGCGCCGTCATCAGCCCGAACCCAGACGAGATGAAAAGCTTGCCATCACCCACAGCCAGACCACCGCCTGTGGCATCATCACCTGAATCATTGCTGGGCAACAAATCGCGTGTCCACAAAAGCTGACCACTGGTTGACACAGCACTCACACGGGCCTGAGCATCAAGTGTGAACACCCGGCCACCCGCCACAACTGGATCGGCAGTGATGCGGTTCTTGCGCCCGTCGCCTGCCCCGATGGGTACAGACCATGCCAATTTTGGGGTGCGCGACAATGCGGGATGCGATGTGCGTGTACCCGGGCTGGCAATGCTTTGGCGCCACTCCGCGTTGTTGCTGGTGGCGGCCAATGACAACGGCTGGCTCTGGTTTTCAGCACCTGTGTTGTCAACCAATGCGCCCTCATCAGTGAGGACGGCACGAATATCTTCGCGCGCGCCGGGCAGAACAGGGTCTTCTCTATCGCAGCCGGACAGCACAGCAATAACAGCCAGCCCCAGCAATGCTCCGATTGATTTCAACGCTCTTGCCCCCAATTTCATTCCATCTTGCCGGCGCCCGGCCAAAACTTGTTTCGATCTTATTGCGTTTGTGCGTCGCCAGTTGCGCCCGGCAATTCGCCACCCAACGCCACAATCACTTGTGAGGCGCGCCGACGCAAGCCCGCTGTGGCCCCTGCATCCGCGACGATCTGTTGCATTCGCCCTATAGCTGCCTCGGGATCACCGGCTTCGACGTCCAGATAGGCCAGTTGTTCTTCGGCCAACAGCCGTGTCAATCCGCTGCCCAGCGCCAGACCATCCAGCCGCGAACGGCGATCTTCGGCGCTCAGCGACGTGCCCGGCAAAGACGCCGCTTTCAACGTGGCAATCTGGCGATAGATCGGCGCGGCTTGGGTATTGTCGGCCAGCGCTATCAAACGATTCGAGGCCGCCTCCGGGTCAGTTTCCGCCACTTCGGCGGCGGCCAGCAGATCCACCATCGCCCGCGCTGCGGGATTGGGGGCTTGGATTGCGCTCAGGGCCTGCGTGCGCGCAGCCTCATCCTCCAGCTGCAAGGCATTCAACATGGAATCGCCCAAAGCCTCAGCTGCAGCGCGGTCTTGCGCCTTGCGCCATTCGTTCCAGGCGGCCCCACCAACCAGCAACAAGATCGCAAGAATGGCGATCCAGCCATAGCGCTTGAGCAACAAAAAGAGGCGATCGCGGCGCACCTCTTCGGTCACTTCATCAATGAAACTGTCGGTCTGGCTCAAAGCGTGTCCTCACTGGCATAAATTGGCTGTTCGCCCCTCTTACCGCGAAGCCTTGCCCCTGCCAAGAGCCAGCCGGTGCTGAGCGAATGGTTCAGCTTGCCGCCGACGGTTGAAACGGGTAATTTGAACACGTCAGTTCAGAGCATTATCCACGACCAACTATTGAAACAAAGCCAATCATCCTGCTGGCGGTAGCTTGCGATCCCAAAGGTACACCAATGCGACTATTCCCGATCCTTGCCGCAATCATTGTGTCTGCCCTGATATATACGTTTATTTTCAATCGTGAGGCCTTGACCGGCACACCGCCCGAACCGGCCACATCCCAAGCAACCGCTGACACATCTGAAGTAAACACCGCAGTGGGGGTAGTGGCATTACGCTCTCAGGCGCGCAAGGTGGACAGTGCCGTGGTGCTGCGGGGCCAAACCGAGGCCGACCGTCAGGTGATGCTTCGGGCGGAAACCTCTGGGTTGGTGATCTCGCCCCCGGCGCGCAAAGGCAGTTTTGTTGAGACGGGCGATCTTTTGTGCCGCCTTGCCCCCGGCACACGTGAGGCGACATTGGCAGAAGCCCGCGCACGCCTGGCCGAGGCTGAGGCCCGTGTACCCGAAGCCAAAGCCCGCGTCCCAGAATCCGAAGCACGCGTTGAGGAAGCCCAGGCGCGCGTCCAGGAGGCCCAGGCCCTGCTGGACGAGGCGTTGATCAACGCCAATGCCGCCACAAAGCTGTCTGAGGGCGGTTTTGCCTCGCAAACCCGTGTGGCCAGCACTCAGGCCGCCGTGCGCGGCGCCGAAGCCGCCGTGGTGAGCGCGAATGCAGGCCTCAAATCCGCCGCTTCGGGCCTTGAGAGCGTGGCCGCAGGGATCCAAGCCGCCAAAGCCGGAGTTGAAGGCGCGCGGGCGGCCGTGGCTGCCGCCGCAAAGGAAATTGACCGTCTGGCCATTATGGCCCCCTTCGCGGGCCTGCTGGAAACAGATACAGCCGAATTGGGCAGCCTGCTGCAACCGGGTGATCTGTGCGCCACGGTCATGCAACTGAACCCCATCATGCTGGTGGGGTTTGTGCCCGAAACCGACGTGAGCCGGGTTGAACTGGGCGCCGCGGCGCAGGCCGAGCTGGTCTCAGGCAATCTTGTCTCTGGATCGGTTGTGTTTTTGTCGCGGGCCGCTGACCCCACAACCCGCACTTTCCGGGTGGACATCGAAGTGCCAAACCCTGACCTGGCCTTGCGGGACGGGCAAACCGCCGAAATCGTTATCGCAGCCGAAGGCAAGAGCGCGCATTTGCTGCCACAATCGGCACTAACGCTGGATGATACCGGCGCATTGGGTGTGCGACTGGTGACAGAGCAGGATCGCGCACAGTTTCACCCGGTGACCCTGCTGCGCGATACGCCGAACGGAGTTTGGCTGGATGGTTTGCCTGAACGGGCAGATGTCATCATCATCGGCCAGGAATATGTCGGCGACGGGGTACGCGTCATCGCGTCCTATCAGGAGAGCGGCGAATGACAGGTCTGGTCGATTGGGCCGCCGCCCGCGCGCGGATGGTCATTGCCTTTATCGCCCTGTCGTTTCTGGCAGGCAGCCTGGCCTATGTTGGCCTGCCCAAAGAAGGTGAGCCGGACATTGATATTCCGGCCTTGTTTGTGTCAGTCCAATTCCCCGGAGTTTCAGCCGAAGACAGTGAAAAACTACTGGTCAAAGTCATGGAGACCGAGCTGTCTGATCTGGACGGCCTGAAGGAAATGTCCGGCACTGCCGCCGAGAACTATGCAGGCGTGGCACTGGAGTTTGAGTACGGCTGGGACAAGACCATGATCATGGCCGACGTGCGCGATGCGATGAGCACGGCCGAAGCCCTGTTCCCCGAGGGCGCCGAAAAATACACCATCCGCGAGATCAATTTCTCAGAATTCCCGATCATCATCGTAAACCTGTCGGGCGCAGTGCCCGAACGCACCATGGCCCAGCTGGCCAAGGATTTGCAGGACCGCCTTGAAGGGCTGGAACCTATTCTGGAAGCAGGCATTGCCGGCAACCGAGATGAAATGGTTGAGGTGGTGATCGACCCACTGCGCCTGGAGGCCTATAACGTCACGGCGCTTGAACTGATCAGCGTTGTGCAAAACAACAACCAGTTGATTGCCGCTGGTGAAATTGAAAGCGCAAGCGGCACGTTCTCGGTCAAAATCCCATCATCCTTTGACGAACCAAGCGACATTTATAACCTGCCGGTCAAAACCAACGGTGATCGAGTGGTGACGCTGGGCGATTTGGCACAGATCAGCCTGACATTCGAAGACCGCCTTGGCACCGCGCGCTTTAACGGTGAAACAACCGTGGCGCTGCAAGTGGTCAAGCGTAAGGGCTATAACATCATCAGCACCTCTGAACTGGTGCATAAAACCGTGGCCCAAGCCCAAGCCACCTGGCCGCCCGAATTACAAGCCGCCGTTAAACTGGGCACATCAAATGACCAGGCCCCTGTGATCCAATCCATGGTAAAGCAGCTCGAAGGCTCGGTTCTGACGGCCATTGCGCTGGTGATGATCGTCATGCTGGTCACCTTGGGCGTTCGTCCGTCCCTGTTGGTGGGCTTTGCCATTCCAACGTCATTTCTGCTGTGCTTTGCCCTGTTGGCGGTGATGGATGTGACGGTGTCCAACATGGTGATGTTTGGGCTGATCCTCTCGGTGGGGATGCTGGTGGATGGGGCCATCGTGGTGGTGGAATACGCCGACAAACGCATTTCCAAGGGTGTCGGCCCGATGCACGCCTATGTCGAGGCTGCCAAACGTATGTTCTGGCCGGTTATCAGCTCAACCGCGACCACGCTTTGCGCCTTTCTGCCGATGCTGTTCTGGCCCGGCATACCGGGGCAGTTCATGCGCATGCTGCCTGTCACGCTGATCTTCGTGCTGAGTGCATCACTGCTGGTGGCGCTGGTGTTCCTGCCGGTGATCGGCGGGGTGACCGGGCGGCTGGAGAGGTGGTTCAACCAACGCATTTCCCAGATCGCAAACAGCTGGTGGGTCTGGCATATCCTGCTCTTCCCGCTTGCGGCGGCGGGGCTGGCGATTGCCGGGCTGCTGGTGCCGGTCCTGCTGGAGCAGGTCAATGTGCTCTTTGGGGTGATGGATATGGGCCGCATTCTGGGCTCGGTCATCCCGGTGATGGCGGGTGCCTTTGCGCTGCTCATGGTCGTGGTGGCCCTCTGCGGGATCGGTCTCGCGGGCACGGTGGCGCTGCTTTTGGGCCTGATGGCGCTCAGGCCACGGGTCAGCAGTGTGATTGGCTGGCTTGATGGCCTCTTTGCCCGCCGCCTGCCACAGGTGCCGCATCTGAGCGCTTATGTTGCGCTTGGGGTGGGCGCGGGCCTGGCGCTTGGCGCGGGGCTGGATATTGCCACGGCGCTGATCCTGGTGCTGGCCGGAGCGGCGCTGATCTTTGCCTTGGGGCACAGTCGCAAGCGCCGCGGCAACCGGGTTCAGGCAGGCTATCGCCGCACACCTTTTGGCTGGTTCATTCACACCATCGCCGCCAATCCGATTGCGCCCTTGCTATCGTTTTGCCTGATCTTCGTGTTGGTTGGCTCAACGCTCATCTATTTCATTGGCAACAACCGTGGTGTCGAGTTCTTTGTCGAATCCGAACCTGAAAACGCGATTGTGTATGTCCGCGCGCGTGGCAATCTGTCGTTGTCTCAAAAAGACCAGCTGGTGGAACAGGTGGAACAGATCGTGATTGCGCACCCCAATGTGCTCAGCGCCTTTGCCTTTGCCGGCGATGGCGGGCTGAACAACAATACTGGCGGCGCTCGCCCCCCGCTGGATAGCATTGGCCAGGTACAGCTGGAAATCACC
>DFBW01000116.1 GCA_002366775.1 Roseovarius sp. UBA3070
AGCATGTCGCCGGTGCTTAGCTGGATCATATTGCGCCCATCAACAAGGATATGCGCTTGCGTGCCTTTGCCCGCTCCGGGCGGTCCAAGAAGGATAATGTTCATCGACGTGCGGCTCCTTTTCTGCGAGCGCGCTTCTTGCCTTTGCCGCTCAGCTGAGATTTCTCGATCAGGCCCTCATACTGATGTGCCAGCAAATGACTCTGAACTTGCTGAATTGTATCCATCGTGACCGAAACTACAATAAGCACAGATGTCCCCCCAAAATAGAACGGGATATTCAACTGACTGCGCATGATTTCCGGCAGCAAACAGACAAGCGCCAGATAGCCCGCCCCCAGCACCAGAATGCGGTTGACCACATACTCCAGATATTCCGCCGTTTTCTTGCCAGGGCGCACACCGGGCACAAAACCGTTCTGGTTTTTCAGGTTGTCTGCCACGTCATCGGGTTTGAAGGCCACGTTGAACGTATAGAAATATACGAAGAACACGATCATCGCCGTAAAGAACAAAAGATACGCAGGCTGGCCGGGGCCAAAGTAGGCCAGAATTGTCGACATAATCGGGTTGGTTGATTGCCCCGAAAATGTGCCGATCGTGACAGGCAACAACAACAGCGAGCTGGCAAAGATCGCCGGAATCACACCTGCGGGGTTTACCTTGACCGGCAAGTGCGAATTACCGCCGTCATAGACCTTCATCCCCACCTGACGGCGCGGATATTGAATGTGGATTTTGCGCAGTGAGCGCTCCATGAACACCACAAAGGCAACGACAGCAATCATCATCACCATGACACCGATGACCGCAACAGGGCTGATAGCGCCTGAACGACCCGAGGCAAAGAACTGCGCCAGGGCTGCGGGAACTTCGGCAATGATGCCAACAAAGATGATCAACGAAATACCGTTGCCGATACCGCGTGCTGTGATCTGCTCGCCCAGCCACATCAGGAACATCGTGCCCCCGATCAGCGTGATCATGCACGACACCACAAAGAAGGTGCCCGGATTGGTCACGATATCACCTGATTGCAGGCTCATCGCCAAACCATAGCTTTGCAACGTGGCCAGACCAACCGTCCCGAAACGGGTATACTGGTTGATCTTCTTGCGGCCCTGCTCGCCCTCTTTCTTGAGTTGCTCAAGCGCCGGCACCATGGCTGTCAGAAGCTGAATGATGATCGAGGCCGAAATATACGGCATGATCCCGAGGGCAAAAATACCCATCCGCCCCAGTGCACCGCCCGTGAACATCGACAGGATGCCGCCGATACCGGTGGCGGCTTCCTCCATGAAATTGCGCAGTTCAGCACCATCAATGCCCGGCACCGGGATATAGGTGCCCAGACGGTAAACCATCAGCAAACCAAGCGTAAACAGGATGCGATTGCGAAGATCAGTGGCTTTGCCAAGGGCCGACCAGCTGGTGTTGGCGGCCATTTGTTCTGCAGCAGATACCATTGGGCTCTCTCTTTATGACAACGCCGCCCAAGTCGTTTTCCGACCGGGCGGCGTATTTGGGAAAACTTCGAAGCCTATGTAAGGGGCCAACGGCCCGCTCACAACCTCTTATTCAGCTGCCGGCTCAGATGGTGCCGCAGTTGTGACTGTCAGCGATCCGCCGGCCTTTTCGACCGCTTCAATGGCCGATTTCGACGCGCCAGTGACTTCCAGAGTCAGCTTGGAGGTCACTTCGCCCTTCGCCAGAACGCGAACACCGTCCAATTTGCGCCGCACGATACCAGTTTCGATCAGCACATCTTCGGTGATGGCTTTTTTCGCGTCCAGTTTCTTGGCATCGATGAATTTCTGGATCAGACCAAGGTTCACAACGGCAAATGCTTTGCGGTTCGGCTTGTTGAAGCCGCGTTTTGGCAGACGTTGGTACAAAGGCATTTGACCGCCTTCATAACCCTTGATCGCCACACCAGAACGGGATTTTTGACCTTTGATACCACGCCCACCGGTTTTACCTTTGCCCGAACCCGGACCGCGGCCAACGCGTGTGCGTTTCTTGGTTGCGCCATCATTATCGCGCAGTTCATGCAGTTTCATATCGCTTCTCCTAAGCCGGATGTGACCCCCGAAGCGTTAACGGGCCAACCACGGCATATCTTGATTGTTGTTGCGCAGCGCTGATGCGCCACCGGGCGCGTATAGACCTGTTGCGATGCGGGATCAAGAGGGCAGTGTGGGCAAAGCGCCAGAGGCAAAATCCTGTCCGCACGGACGGGGTGTATGTGGGCACTCTGGCGGCAGATAAGTTGGCCGCGACATTGCAGAGGACGTTAGGGGATTGGTATAGCCTGAGGCGTTTCGTTAGGACGCCTGCATTTGCCTGAAAGGTCCGGGCGGATGCTTGGGCAACCTCTATACCTTTGCCACACAAGGACGAATAGTCGCGCCCAGCCAGCTCGTCGGCTGGTTTCTTCTTGGCCCTTCAAGGTACTTTTCTACCAAAAAGACACCCCGGCCATTTCTGACCGGGGTGCATTATTTCTGAAACCCCGGATCAACGTCGGGGCAAAAGAAAAAGGCTCAGCCTTTTTCCTCAACGATCTCAACCATATGCGGGATCTTGGCGATCATGCCGCGCACGGAAGGTGTGTCTTCCAGCTCGCGGGTTTTGTGCATTTTGTTGAGGCCCAGACCGACCAGCGTAGCGCGTTGGTCTTTGGGGCGGCGGATCGGGCTGCCGATCTGCTTGACGACGATGGTTTTTGCCATGGTTCAGGTTCCTTATGCGTCTGCGTCTGCGGCCGAAGCCTCAGCAGCGGGGGCCTCATCCTTTTTCAGGATGTCACCCACTTTTTTGCCACGACGCTGAGCCACCATACGCGGGCTCGACTCTTTGGTCAGGCCGTTAATCGTGGCGCGGATCATGTTATAGGGGTTCTGGCTGCCGATGGATTTGGCAACAACGTCCTGAACACCCAGCATTTCGAACACGGCACGCATCGGACCACCAGCAATGATACCAGTACCCTGAGGGGCAGTGCGCATGACCACTTTGCCGGCGCCGTGACGGCCCTCAACATCGTGATGCAATGTGCGGCCTTCGCGCAGAGGTACGCGGACCATCTGACGCTTGGCTTGCTCGGTGCCTTTGCGGATCGCCTCGGGCACTTCTTTGGCTTTACCTTTGCCAAAACCGACACGGCCCTTTTGATCACCAACAACGACAAGAGCAGCAAAGCCAAAGCGCTTACCACCTTTTACGGTTTTGGAAACCCGGTTGATTGCGACCAGACGGTCGGAAAATTCTGGCGTTTCGTCGCGGTCACGACCCCGGCCTCGTTTGTCATCTCTTGCCATGTGCGGCGTCCTTATGATGCGGCGCGGCAGCGCCTTTGGTTCGTTCAATCCCAGTGCACAAAATGCGCCCGGATCATCGAGACAGGTCACCCCGCCTGCAGGTATTGGTGGGTCAAAGCCCCACCCTACACATCAAGCGTAGGGTGGGGTTTCATCCCACCTATATTTTCAGACCACCTTCACGCGCGGCGTCTGCCAAGGCTTTGATCCGGCCATGGAAGAGGAAACCACCACGATCGAAATAGGCCTCTTTCACGCCGGCCTTATTGGCCCTCTCGGCGATGGCAGCACCCACTTTGGTGGCTGCTTCGACGTCGTTCTTGCCAGTGCTCAGACCTTTTTCCATGGTCGAAGCGGCGGCCAGTGTCACGCCATTTACATCGTCGATCAGCTGCACGCTGATATTCTTGCTGGAACGGTGAACGCTCAGGCGAGGACGCCCTGCATTGACCTTGCGAAGTTTGTTCCGAACGCGCAGGCGGCGTTTGAGGAACAGTGTTCTTTTGCTGTTTGCCATCTTCTTGCGTCCTTACTTCTTCTTGCCTTCCTTCTGGAAGATATACTCGTCTTTGTAGCGAATGCCTTTGCCCTTGTAGGGCTCGGGGCGACGCCAGTCGCGGATATTGGCCGCGACCTGACCGACGAGTTGCTTATCCGTGCCTTCAACGACCAGTTCGGTCTGTTTGGGCGCGGTTACAGTTACACCTTCCGGAACCACGAAATCCACATCATGCGACAGACCAAGGTTCAGCTTCAGGACATTGCCCTGCATCTGAGCCCGGTAACCCACGCCGCGGATTTCCAGCTCTTTCTTAAATGTGCCACTCGACCCGTGCACCAGATTGGAGATAACCGTACGGGTCATGCCCCACTGTTGCCTGGCGCGCTTGGATTTGCCACGCGGGGCCACGGTGATCTGACCATCCTCAACCGTCAGCGTCACGTCATCCGTGGCGGTGAAGGTTTGGGTGTCTTTCGGGCCTTTGACCTCAATGGTCTGGCCAGAAAGCGTTGCGGTCACACCATCAGGAAGGGCGACAGGTTGTTTGCCGATACGAGACATAAGTGCCCCTCCTTAGAATACGGTGCAGAGCACTTCGCCGCCAACATTGGCTGCGCGTGCGCTTGCATCCGACATGACACCCTTGGGTGTCGAGACAATCGACACACCCAGGCCCTGACGGACAACGGGGATGTCATTGACAGCCATGTAAACGCGACGACCGGGTTTAGAGACCCGCTTCATTTCACGAATGACAGGCGTGCCATCGAAGTACTTCAGGCTGATTTCGATGGCCGGGTGGCCGTCGTCACCAGTCGTGCTTTCATAGCCGCGGATGTAGCCTTCGTCGGCCAGAACATCCAAAACCCAGGCGCGCAATTTTGACGCCGGGCACGAGACGGTGGACTTGCCACGCATCTGTGAGTTGCGGATACGGGTGAGCATATCGCCGATAGGATCGTTCATGATCTTGCCCTCCTTACCAGCTTGATTTCACAACGCCGGGCAACTGGCCCGCCGAGCCGAGATCGCGCAGGGCGATCCGGCTGATTTTGAACTTGCGATAATACGCATGCGGACGACCGGTCAGTTGACAACGGTTGTGCAGACGTGTCGCCGAGCTGTTGCGCGGCAGTTTCGCCAGCTTCAGAGAGGCGCGAAAACGATCCTCCATCGGCTTGCTCTCGTCATTGATGATCTCTTTCAACGCAGCGCGCTTGGTGGCATATTGCTCCACCAGTTTCTGGCGCTTCTTCTCGCGTTCGATCATTGCTTTTTTAGCCATATCTAAATCTCCCCCGGCTCAGCTGTTGAAGGGCATGTTGAAAGCTTTCAACAGCGCCTTGGCTTCAGCGTCGGTCTGCGCCGTGGTTCCGATAACAACGTCCATGCCCCAAACTTCGTCGACCTTGTCGAAGTTGATTTCGGGAAACACGATATGTTCCTTGATGCCCATCGCATAGTTACCGCGCCCATCAAAGCTTTTGCCCGATACGCCGCGGAAGTCGCGGATACGAGGCATCGCAATGGTGATTAGACGATCGAGGAATTCATACATCCGGTCGCCGCGCAGGGTCACTTTCGCGCCCATTGGCATGCCTTCACGAACCCGGAAACCAGCGATAGAATTCTTCGCAATGGTTGTCAGCGCGTGTTGACCGGCAATGGTGGACAGATCTTCCTGAGCCGACTTGGCTTTCTTGGAATCACGGACCGCTTCAGCACCACAACCGATGTTCAGAACGATTTTCTCCAGACGCGGGATCTGCATATCGTTCTTATAGCCAAACTCTTCTTTCATGGCGGCTTTGATCGTGTCGTGGAATGCGGTCTTCAGACGTGGGGTGTAGTTTTCAGTATCAAGCATCAATCACGTCCCCCGTGGTCTTGGCTACGCGCACCTTTTTGCCGTCTTCAACCTTGAAGCCGACGCGGGTGGGTTTGCCGTTTTTATCAACGAAGGCCAGATTGCTCAGGTCAATCGGCATGGCCTTAGGAAGGCGGCCGCCCTGGTTGGACTGGCTTTGACGGGTGTGGCGAATGGCCATGTTCACACCGTCTACGACTGCTTTGCCAGCTTTGGGGTCAACAGAGGCGATTGTGCCCTCTTTGCCCTTATCCTTGCCCGCAAGCACGATGACCTTGTCACCTTTTTTGAGTTTAGCAGCCATCTTACAGCACCTCCGGCGCGAGCGAGATGATTTTCATGAAGTTCTTGCCACGCAGCTCGCGTACAACCGGCCCGAAGATACGGGTGCCAACAGGCTCGCCTGCGTTATTCAGGATAACGGCGGCGTTGCGGTCAAAGCGGATTGCGGTGCCGTCATCACGACGGATTTCCTTGGCGGTGCGAACAACAACGGCCTTACGCACGTCGCCTTTTTTCACACGGCCGCGGGGGATGGCTTCCTTCACGGAGACAACAATAACGTCACCGACGCTTGCGTACTTCCGCTTGGACCCACCCAAAACCTTAATGCACTGAACACGGCGTGCGCCGCTGTTGTCAGCAACATCCAGGTTGGTCTGCATCTGGATCATGTAGTTTCTCCCGACCTTTGGGGGGCTACTTTGGCCTTCTCCCCAGGGTTTCGCTCAAACCCAAAGGCTTGGAAGCTTACGCTCCCAACACCTCCCAGCGTTTCGTTTTGGATTTCGGCGCACATTCAATGATGCGAACCGCGTCACCCACTTTAAAGGTGTTCTTCTCATCGTGAGCCC
>DFBW01000104.1 GCA_002366775.1 Roseovarius sp. UBA3070
GTCCAACACGGCCAGCGGGCGCGATTGGTTCTTCAATCACGAAAACGCCGCGCAGGGCCGGTTCATCATCACCTCCAGCACCAATCCCTCAAAGGGTCTGTTCCTTGGCCCCGATGGTGATATGAAAATCGGCGGCTCGCTGACCACTGGCGGCGGCACCTGCGGTGGGGGCTGTGATGCGGTGTTCTCTGATGAGTACGCTTTGCCTTCGATCGCGCAGCACAGCCAAGCGATGTACGATCTGGGCTATCTGCCCAACGTCGGCCCAACGCCCGAGAACGCCCCGATCAACGTGTCGGATAAACTGGGCCGGATGCTGAACGAGCTGGAGCACGCGCATATCTATATTGATCAACTGCATGGGCGGCTTGCTGAGCAGGATGTGGTTAACCAGAACCTGATGGCGCGGCTGGAGCAGCTTGAACATCTCGTAACGCAGTAAACTGCGCGGCTAAAGCGTTTCGCGTAAAACCTGAAACAGAGGTTTTGCCCGAAACGCCTACAACGTCCCTATGTCGCAATGCGTGTCGCCATGTGTCTGCCTCGGGCGAAAGGTGATACGCTTTAGTCCTCGCCCTGCGCCTCGGCCCGCGATTTACCTGACACATTCATCGCCAGTGTTGCGGCCATGAATGGATCAAGATCGCCGTCCAGCACGCCTTTGGTGTCGGATGTCTCATGGCCGGTGCGCAGGTCTTTGACCATTTGATAGGGCTGTAGAACATAGGATCGGATCTGGTTGCCCCAACCGGCATCACCTTTGGCCTCATGGGCCTCGTTGATGGCCTCATTGCGGCGGTCCAATTCCAACTGATACAGCCGTGATTTCAGGGCCTTCATCGCAATGTCACGGTTCTGGTGCTGAGACTTGACCGATGAGGTTACCACGATCCCCGTCGGGTTGTGGGTGATGCGCACGGCGGAATCGGTGGTGTTGACGTGCTGCCCGCCTGCGCCAGAACTGCGATAGGTATCGACCCGAATGTCAGAGGGGTTCACCTCAATTTCGATGTCGTCATCCACCACCGGATACACCCAGACCGAACTGAACGACGTGTGCCGCTTGGCCGCTGAATCAAACGGGCTGATACGCACCAGACGGTGCACACCCGCCTCGGATTTCAACCAGCCATAGGCATTGTGGCCGCTGATCTTATAGGCGGCGGATTTGATGCCGGCCTCATCGCCCGAGCTTTCTGATTGCAACTCTACTGTATAGCCGCGCTTTTCGGCCCAGCGGACATACATCCGCGCCAGCATCGACGCCCAGTCACAGCTTTCGGTGCCCCCTGCCCCGGCGTTGATCTCAAGGAAAGTGTCATTGGCATCCGCCTCACCGTTCAGCAGCGCTTCCAGCTCTTTTTCGGCGGCGCGTTTGGCCAGCTTGTGCATGGCGGCTTCGGCTTCGGTGATCACCTCCTGATCATCCTCCATCTCGCCCATCTCGATCAGCTCGGAATTGTCCGACAGTTCCTGCTGAATGGCGTTATGTGTGTCCAACGCATCCACCAGCGATTGGCGCTCGCGCATCAGCTTTTGCGCCTTGGCGGGATCATCCCACAGGTTGGGGTCCTCAACGCGGGCGTTGAACTCCTCCAGCCGGTGCTGGGCGGTTTCCCACCCCATACGCTGGCGCAACAACTCCAACGAGGTTTCGATTTCCGAGGCGAGGGTCTGAATTTCGGCGCGCATTGCGGTGGTCCTTAGTCTGCTCAATGCCGGGTGATACCAAGGCCGCGAAGATTGAACAAGATTGCATGAGCCACAGATGACAGATCACATCACAAACACGCAGCCCGAACCCGCAGTTTTCTGGTACCGGCCAGCGCATGAAGGCGATCTTAGTGCTCTGGAAATGCTCAGTGACATTGTGCAACATCTGCATAGCAAAGCGCGTCCAGACAGGATCACAGCAGAACTGAGCGCCCAAAGCGTTTCGCTAAATACCTGCATCAGAGGTTTTGCCCGCGCGCGCGCAACGTCCCTATGTCGTGCCGGGTCTCGCCTTTTGCCTGCCTCAGGTTAAGGGCGATACGCTTTAGGCACGCATCAGCCCTTCATCTCACAGCCACCCACAAAAATACCGAGACGCACCATCAGGTGCGATGAGGCGGCCAGTCAGAAGCGCCCTTAATACAGCCCACCTGAGCTGAGTGACCCAAACGTTGCCTTCTGCCCCACTTGCGCCTTCTTGCCGGTTGAGGTGGTGATCTCTTTCACCTGCTCGCTTTCACCGACACTGAACAGATCCAGATCATCGCCCATGGCAAAGCCACCGTCAAACATGATGCCAAAGATTGGCTCTTCGCCTGCGCGGAAACATTCCGACACCACATATTTACCCGAGGCATCGCCCGACAAGCGCGCGCCCGAGGTGCGGTCAATCTTGATGAAATCACACCCCTCCGGAACGGCAAACTTGCCGCCGCCGTATTTGGGGATGGCTTTGGACATAAACCGCTGAAACACTGGCCCGCACATCGTGCCGCCATAGGCCCCGCGCCCCATCGGGCGAGGCTGATCAAAACCGATGTAACACCCCGCCACGATATTGCTGGAAAAGCCGATGAACCACACATCACGCGCCTCGTTTGTGGTGCCGGTTTTGCCTGCGATTGGCACAGGCAGGTTCACGTTTCGCGCAGCCGTCCCACGATCTACCACGCCGCGCATCATAGAGGTCAGCTGATAGGCCGTAACCGGGTCCATCACCCTTTCACGATCCGACACAATGCGCGGTTTGCGGCCCTCAGCAATGTTGGGATCACCACATTCCGTGCACTCGCGCTGATCATGGCGATAGACAGTTTTGCCGAAACGGTCTTGCACTCGGTCCACCAAAGTGGGTTCAACCCGCTCGCCACCATTGGCGAACATCGCGTAGGCCGTAACCATCTTGTAGAGCGTGGTTTCCTCAGACCCCAAAGAATTGGCAAGGAACCGGCGCATGTTTTCGTAGACACCAAAGCGTTCTGCATAATCTGCAACCACATCCATGCCGATTTCCTGCGCCAAACGGATGGTCATCAGGTTGCGCGATTGCTCAATCCCGGTGCGCAAAGGCGTTGGGCCATAGAATTTGTTTGATGAATTGCGCGGCCGCCACAGGCCTTGGGGCGTGTTGATCTCAATCGGGGCATCCACGACGATGGTGGCGGGTGAATACCCGCTGTCCAGTGCCGCTGCATAGACAAATGGTTTAAAGCTTGAGCCAGGCTGCCGCTGGCCTTGTGTGGCGCGATTAAACACCGAATGCTGATACGAAAACCCGCCCTGCATGGCGATCACCCGCCCGGTGTGCACATCCATCGCCACAAAGCCGCCCTGCACCTCAGGCACCTGGCGCAAAGTCCAGCGGATAAAGTTGCCGCCATCCGTCATGCGGCGCACATGCACCACATCGCCCACGCCAAAGGTTTTTTGAAAGTTGCCGGGCAGCCAAGCAATGTCCTTGCGCGGCACGACATGCGGCTCGGCCTCGGTTTCCTGCACGCCCTCAATGCCCATGCGCATGCGCTGATCGCCAATTTCCAGCACCACGGCAGGATGCCATTTGCCGTTCAGTTCAACGTCACGGCTCACGGTGACTTGGCTCAGCGCCTCGCGCCAAGTGGCTTCGTCAACCAGCGCTTCGGGGGGCAGTGTCTTGCCCGTACCACGCCATTTGCCCCGGCCCCGGTCATAGCGCTCCAGCTCTTGTTGCAGCGATTGCGCGGCGACGCTCTGCATTTCTGGGTCAATCGTGGCGCGCACGCTCAGACCACCGGTGAAAAACTCGCCCTCGCCAAAATCGCGGCTCAGCTGGCGGCGGATTTCATCGGTAAAATAGTCGCGTGGGGGCAGCGCCTTGTAGAAGGGCTCAAAATCGCCGTTTTGAACCGAGCGCACAGGCTGCGCCACTTCCACATCATATTGCGCCGTTGTCAGATAGCCGTTTTCCTTCATCTCTTCCAAGACAAAGTCGCGCCGCGCGCGCAGGCGATCCATCTGGCGCACCGGGTGGTAATCCGATGGGGCCTTGGGCATGGTGGCCAAAAATGCGGCTTCATGGGGGGCCAGCTCGCTCAGGGGTTTGTTAAAATAGGTCTGCGCAGCGGCAGTGACGCCATAAGAATTCTGGCCAAGGAAAATCTCATTCAGATACAGTTCCAGAATATGTTCTTTGTCCAGCGTATCCTCGATCCGCGTGGCCAGGATGATTTCCTTGATCTTGCGTTCGGCGCGCCGATCCCCCGACAGCAGGAAGTTCTTCATCACTTGCTGAGTGATCGTTGACGCCCCGCGCACGTTTTGCCCGCGTGATCGCACCGCCTCGACAAACGCCGCGGCGATCCCGCGCGCGTCATAGCCCTTATGGGTATAGAAATTCTTGTCTTCCGCTGAGATGAACGCATTTTTAACCAGCGGCGGGATGTCCTCAGCCGGGGTAAATAGCCTGCGTTCCTTGGAAAATTCATCAATAATGCGCCCCTCACCCGAATAAATCCGGCTGATGGTGGGCGGCGTGTAAGTGGCCAGGCTTTCGTGGCTGGGCAAATCCTTGCCATAGATGAAAAACACTGCCCCGATGGACAGCGCGATCAGCATCACACCCAGCGTCAGCAGGCTGAATATCGTGCCGAAAAAAGACAGTATGGCTCTTAGCAAAGCGGCCCCCGGTTTGACTTGAATGTCATATAGTCACGGGCAAGCACCGCGTCAAAACCCAATCGCGGGGAAAATGTGCCAGTTTCCGCCAATGCGCCTGCCCCCGTCACTGGCGCGCCAGATCAGATGTTGCTTCATCCGCTCGGCGCCAGGCCATGATGGCGTCCCGGATGCTGGCCGCCATAACCGCGCGCCACTCGGGATTTTTCAGATTGCCACGGTCTTTTGGCGATGACAAAAAGCCAAGTTCCAACAACACCGATGGGATGTCGGGCGATTTCAACACCGAAAACCCGGCGCTGCGCATCGGCCGCCCGGTCAGTTTCAACCCACGTTGTTTGATCCCCAGTCGCAGCGCTTCGGCCAAACGATCAGCGCGCGGTTGTGTTTCCATGCGCGCCAGATCAATCAGGATATCGGCCACCACATCATCCTGCCCACTCAGATCAATGCCAGCCAAGATATCAGTCCGGTCATGGCGTTCGGCCAATGCGGCACTGGCCGCATCCGAGGCACTTTCGGACAAGGTATATACCGTCGCCCCATGGGCATGCCCCTCGCTGAGCGCATCGGCATGAAGCGATAAAAACAGATCCGCCCCCGCCTGATGGGCAATCGCCACGCGGCGCTCCAATGAGACAAAACTATCAGTATTGCGCGTCAGCATCACCTCAACATCGCCGGACCGCACCAATAGCTCTTTCAGCTCAATGGCAAACAGCAGCATCAGGTCCTTTTCCAACACCCCCCCCTGGTCCGCGCCGGGGTCAATCCCGCCATGGCCCGGATCAAGCATGATCAACATCGGACCATCCTTGGGGGCGACCTGCACAGGTTGGTCCGTTTTGGGCACCTCCCAACCGGGCAAATCGGGCGCGCCGACCGCCATGGCAAACGCCTCGGCTTCACTGGGGATCAACACCACCTCCAGTTTTGCGTGCCCGGTTTGCGCGACAAGCTGCAAATCCGCGCTTTCCAGCGCGTAAGGCCCATCCAGATCAACCACCATGCGTGACCAGCCGGGCCGAAATCCGCCCATCCGCAATGCTGTCACCCGCTCGCTATGATCCAGAGCAGGCCCCTCAATAGCCCCCCAATCCACCTCGCGGAAATCCAGCACCAGGCGTTCAGGGGCAGCCAGCGTGAACACCCGGTAGGGCACGCCCTGGCTCAGGTGCAGGTTCAGGGTGATCCCGTCCTTCGTATCAACCACGCCCGAGCCTTCAATCTCAAGGCGCGCCAAACCGCTGAACTCTTGTGCAACAATGGCCCCGGCCCAAAGGCCCAGCACACATGCCGCGAAGAATTTGATCAATCTGCTCACCGCCGGTTCCCGGTCTGTTGGTCCGCCTCAGGTTTACACGAACCCTGCCTGCTTTGCACAGGCCCCCGGCTTCATCTTTCCAAAAATACTTAATCGGACTTGCATCACCCCGCGCTGCGTTCGCCCATATAGCGGCTGAGGCGTGCCAGCCCTTCCTTGATATCCGCCGTTGCCCGCGCATAGGAAAACCGCAAAGTGCCCCCGCCACGCACCGGGTCAAAATCCAGCCCCGGTGTGACAGCCACGCCGACCTTGTCCAGAATATCACGCGCCAATGCCCGGCTGTCATCGGTGATCTGGGACACATCTGCATAGACGTAAAACGCCCCATCGGGTGGCGCGATATTGCTGAATCCGGCGCGCGGC
>DFBW01000182.1 GCA_002366775.1 Roseovarius sp. UBA3070
AATGCGTCCCACATGGTGAATTCCTATTCCTGCGCCCAATGCACATATGCCCCGTCCAGCACTGCACGAATTGGGGCCTCATGGTGTGACAACCCTTTGGCACGTTCAAATGCGGCGCGTTTTTGCTGACCTGTGATCACCACATGTTTGGCCAGCGCATCATTCAGCACATGGGCCGTTAGCGTGATGCGGGGTTCAGGCGCACCATCTGCGCGCATTGGCATCAGGATGGGCGCGTTTTTGGCCAGTGCCTCGTCCAGCCGATCGGCCCCTGGAAACAAAGACGCGGTATGCATATCGCCCCCCATTCCCAACAGGCACACGCCAATGGGCAGGTTGGGGATGATGTTAACCTCCAGCTCGGCCAGCACATCTTCGGGGGCATCTGCCTTGGCATAAAGCGGCAAATAGCGCGCTTTGGCGGCGCGCCCAACCAGCAGGCGTTCGCGGATCAGCCGGGTGTTCGAGCGCACATGCACTTCGGGCAGCCAGCGTTCATCGCTCAGCAGCACATCCACACGCGACCAATCCAGATCAGCCTCACACAGGTCATCAAAGATCGGCCCCGGCGTGGTGCCGCCGGGCACCACAAACAGCACGCGGTCTTCGTGGTCGAGCGCAGCGCTCAGTTCGCCCGCCAGTTTGTTTGCCACGTCGATCATCATCATTTCAGCGTCTGGATATTCGATCAGGGTGGTCATGCTTTGATCTCCCGCCAGGCACGGCCATCGCGGTGGATCAGGGCCAAGGCCTCATCCGGGCCAGAGCTGCCAGTGGCATAGGGCAAAGGCGGGTCTTGTTCGCCAAACGCCGCGATGATCGGATCGGTCCAGGCCCAGGCTGCTTCCACTTCGTCGCCACGCATAAACAGGGTTTGATTGCCGCGGATCACATCCATGATCAGCCGCTCGTAAGCATCCGGAAAACCGGCCTGTTCAGGGCCAAGCGCTTCGGCAAATGTCATGTCCAGGGGCACGTCAATCAGGCGCATACCGCCGGGTCCGGGTTCCTTGATTGTCACACCCAGCACGATCCCCTCATTGGGCTGCAGTTTGATTGTCAGGATGTTGCGGTGGCGTCCGGCGTCTTCTCCGAAAATCGAATGGGGTGCGTCTTTGAACACCACGGCAATTTCAGAGGCGCGTTCGCGCAGGCGTTTGCCAGTGCGCAGATAAAACGGCGTACCTGCCCACCGCCAATTGCTGATATTGGCCTTCAGCGCCACAAAGCTTTCGGTGGTGCTGTCACGGTTTCCCACCTGCTTGCGATAGCTGGGTTTGGTTTCGGTCGCTTCATACTGGCCACGCACGATGTTTTCGGGTGCCAGTGGATCCAACGCACGAATGACTTTCAGCTTTTCGTCACGCACAGAATCCGGGTCAAACTTTGCCGGGGGTTCCATCGCAATCAGACAAAACAACTGCATCAGATGATTTTGCATCATGTCGCGCATCGCACCGGATTTATCGTAATACCCGCCGCGCCCGCCGACGCCCACGCTCTCAGACACGGTGATCTGGATGTGATCGACGTATTGACTGTTCCACAGCGGCTCAAACAGCATATTGCCAAAGCGCACTGCCATCAGGTTTTGGACAGTTTCCTTGCCCAGATAGTGGTCAATCCGGTAAATCTGGCTTTCGTCAAAATGCTTGGCCAGCACCGCATTCAACTCGCGCGCACTTGCCAGATCGTGGCCAAAGGGCTTTTCCACCACGATCCGGCATCTGTCATCGGACATGCCATATTTGTGCAAACGCTTGGCCAGATCGCCAAATAACCCTGGCCCGACTGAGAAATAGAACGCGCGAATATTCTCGGAATGCACGGTTTCGCCCAGTTCTTCCCATCCCGCCGTTCCTCGGGCATCCAAGGTGATGTAGCAGACCGTCGCCAGGAATTTTTTGAGGTTTGCCTTGTCCTTTTTCTCAGGGCCGCCAAATTCGGCAATCGCATCGCTGACCATCTGACGATAGGCAGGTGTGTCCATTTCGGTGCGCGCTGCACCAATCACCTGGCTGCCTTTACCCATTTGCCCGGCAACGAACCTGCGAAACAGGGCCGGCAATATCTTGCGCCGCGCCAGATCGCCCGTACCGCCAATAATGATCAGATCAAACGGATCAACCGGAATTGTTCGTGAAACCATATTGATGCCTCCTGCCCACGGGGGAAATCCCTGAGTGCTTAGCTACAACATTAGCACGATGGATTGCGTTCACAATGGCGTCAGGATGACTTCACCGGGTTTTCTTATGAACACCAAGCCGTTAGGCCAATGGCTGACACGCAAGAGGATCATGTTATGAAAGACGTGGTGCAAGACCAGGCCAATATGGGCAAGTTTCAAAGCCCTCAGATAACTGCAAAAGGTGAGGCACGCGCGCATGTGGCGCTGAGCCACCCTGAAACGCTATGGTTTAACACCGGCACATTGTGCAATATCACCTGCGCCAATTGCTATATTGAAAGTTCGCCCGAGAATGACCGGCTGGTCTATATCACCGCCGATGAGGTGCGTGATTTTCTGGATCAGATTGAAGAGCGCCAATGGCCCATTCACGAAATCGCCTTTACTGGTGGCGAGCCGTTCATGAACCCCGCCATGGTGGATATGACCCGCCTGGCACTGGAGCGGGGATTTGATGTATTGATCCTGACCAACGCCATGCGCCCGATGATGCGCAAAAA
>DFBW01000307.1 GCA_002366775.1 Roseovarius sp. UBA3070
ATAATATCACGGTGCATGTGGCGATGATGGGCGGCAGCTTTGGCCATCGATTGGAAGATGAAGTGGTCAAACAAGCCACCGAGATCGCCATGCAGATGAAGGGCACGCCCGTCAAGCTGACCTATTCGCGCGAGGAGGACATGATGCATGATTTCCCTCGTCAGATCGCCATGGCACGGCTGCGCGGCGCGGTGAAAGACGGCCAGGTTGATACGCTTGATCTGAGCATCGCCATGCCCTCGATCACCCTGTCCCAACTGGGGCGGCAGGGCCAACCTGCGCCGGGGCCAGACAGCCAGATCGTGGCAGGGGCCTGGAATGCGCCGCATGATATTCCCAACCATCGGGTCAGGGGCTACCGCGCGCCGCAGCTTGCACCAATCAGCTCGTGGCGCTCTGTCGGGGCCGTTTCAAACGGCTTCTTCTACAATGCCGCATTTGATGAGCTGGTTCACCAGGCCGGGGCAGACCCTTTGCAGGAACGTCTGCGCCTGAGCGCCAGACATGCCCGTGCCAAAGCTGTGCTTGAGGCCGTGGCGAAAATGTCTGATTGGCAAGGCGTGCTGGGCAATGGTCGTGGACGTGGTATTGCCCTGACCGAAAGTTTTGGCGTGCCCTGCGCCGAAGTGGTGGACGTGTCCGCCACGGAGAACGGCATCCGCATTGAAAAGGTTTGGGTGGCAGCGGAGGTGGGCACCATCGTGGACCCGGTCAATTTTGAAAATCAGGTTATGGGGGGTGTCATCTGGGGATTGGGCCATGCGATGAATTGCGAGATCACCTATACGGATGGCATTGCCGATCAGGACAATTACCACGTTCACGAAGGGATGCGCCTGGCTCAGACACCAGAAATCAACGTGCACGGTCTGGAAGTTGGCAATGTCGTGCGTGGGATTGGTGAGCCACCGGTCCCACCCACCGCACCTGCATTGGCGGGGGCCATCTTTGCCGCCACCGGCACACGTCTGCGCGAAATGCCATTTGCCAATTTTGTGGATTTTGAGTGACGCATTGAATGACGCAATGTGTAGCTGCCTGTGGGTTTGCTGAACAGCGTGATCACGGGGCCATTGGCCCTAACACGGCGAAACCCTGCGCGAGCTTGACCAAAGCGTCATCCTAAAGTTGTGCGCTCTTTTCCCAAAGGGCACGAGTGAACGGTGTTTTAACTCGAAGTGTGGCCAAATATCCGCGCGAAAGTGACGCAATGTGTTCCCTTAGGGCAGCTTAACCTTGCGTCTGCTTACCATGCCCCATTAAGAGGGGGCGTTAACAGGAGTACCAGGTGACTGATCTATCAAAACGCCCCGAAGCCCCACGCGCCGCCCGTGACTGGTTGCCCGTCCTGTCGCAATATCGCCAACCGCAGCTGCCACGCACAATTTGGGCGTTGGTCATCACGCTCGGCCCGTTGGTGGTGTTGTGGTCTCTGGCCTGGATATCGCTCAGTGGTCCTTGGATCATTACATTGGCGCTCGATGTGTTGATCGGCTTTTTCCTGATGCGCACGTTTTGCCTGCAACATGATTGTGGGCATGGCTCGCTCTTTGCCAATCGGCGGACATGTAACATTGTGGGCGGCTTGCTGGGGGTTGTTACGATCACACCCTATGCCGTCTGGCGCGAGGCACACGACCGGCACCACCGCAGTTCCGGCAACCTCGATACCCGTGATCTGGGCGAGATCGTAACACTGACCATTGACCAATACCGCGCGCGCGGGTTTTGGGGGCGGCTCGGCTATCGGATGTATCGCAGCCCGGTGTTCTTGTTCTTGCTGGCTCCGTTCCTGCTGTTTTTCCTGCAATACCGCATTCCGCTTGGCATGATGGGGGCAGGGGTGCGCTATTGGATCAGCGCGATGACCACCAATCTGGGTATTATCGCAATTCTTGGCGCGATTTACTATTTCGGCGGCTGGGAGCCGATTTTGCTGATTTTCTTTCCCAGTACATTGTTTGGCGCGTTTGCTGGTGTCTGGACTTTCTATATGCACCACCAGTTTGATGGCGCGCATTTTGATGGTGCAGATGATTGGCAAGTACATGAAGCCGCCCTGCACGGCAGCAGCCAGATCATCATGCCTCGCTGGTTACAATGGTTCACCGCCAACATAACCCTGCATCATGTGCATCACCTTTATGCCCGTATCCCGTTTTATCGTTTGCCCGAAGTGCTGCGTGATCATCCTGAACTGGCGGCGATCAACCGGGTGAGCATACGCGAAAGCCTGGCTGGATTGTGGATGAACCTGTGGGATCCAAAGACCCGCCGACTGGTTTCATTCGCCGAAGCAAAAGCTCTCTGATACTCGTTTTTGGACAGACTTGTATGATGCCCCGATAAGGCTTGTCGGGGCAAATGGCGAGGCGCTGCATACCATATGACCGTTGCGGGCGCTTTGGGCAAAACCTCTGTTTCAGATTTTACGCGAAACGCTTTAGCGCAACCCGTCTTTCCCTTCGGCGTCTTCATGGGCCAACCCACCCACACGAGGCAAAGGCCTGCCGCTATCTGTCACAGCCACGGCCACCAGAATTTCATTTGCCCGTGGCGCGTCGTTCAGGCGCACTTCGATCCCATCGAAATGTGATCGCACATAGGCGGCATCCTTGTGGCCCAGAGGGACATCCAGCACCTGACCAGGCCCACCCATCTTCTTGGACGATGGCACAAGCGCCGCGCCCTTTTCGACCGCTTTGCGCAAAGGCGCGCCCAGTGATGGGTGCAACAGGGCCGCGGCATGTTCCAGCTCACCGTTTTCGCCAACCATCGCCGCTTTGCCATAGCTTTCTGCTTCGGCCGGGGTGATGCCCAGTGCGGCGACGCATTTATCCCCCAACAGCCCGCCTAACATGGCGCCGGTCTCCATCAATTCTGTCAGGTCTTCCTGATACATCCCACTAAATGGATTTGAGATCACCGCCACCGCCACGGCTTTGCGTGTTGGAGGCGAAATGGGTTTGCCCATTTCCAGATGAGTTTCCTCAATCCAGGTGGCTGTCTTGCGAATGGTAACACTCATCTTAATCCGTCCTCTCCTGTGATGTCCCAGGCCTCTAATCCACCCGACCGGGAATGGATGCGAGGGCCCGTTGTCATGACCAATGCCAGCAGCATTTCGTCACCGGCGGGGGCGTCATTCAGGCCCACCTCCATGGCATCGAAATGGCTGCGCACATAGGCCGCGTTGATATGGGTGATGGGCACATCCAGCCGCGCGCCCACACCACCAACCTTTTTGGTGGAGGGCACAATGGCCTTGGTGCCGCCGATCACCTCGCGCATGGCATAGCCACCCGGGTTGTGCCAAAGCGCGCCATGT
>DFBW01000072.1 GCA_002366775.1 Roseovarius sp. UBA3070
TCAGTTGGGTGACCCCCATGGTCGACATGATCTGCGCACCAAGACCGGTTTGCTTGATGGTGCGCGGCGCGTCGTCATCTTCCATCTCGCTGCTCAACTTTGGGCGCGGCTGGCGGAACAGAAATACCGCTCCTCGGCCCTCAGCGGCGATGATTTCCATCGCGCGGGTCAATTTGCCTGTGGAGGCCCCACCGCGCGCCTCAAGCCCGATGCCCAGCACATCCTCAAGCGCGTTCAGCGCGTGGGTGCGGGCCAGAACCGGCGCGCCATCAGTGACATCCCCTTTGGTGAGCACCACATGTTCTGTGCCGGTGATCTGATCCGCCCAAAACGCCATCTCCCAGGCGCCCCCATGCGCGGATTGAACGGTTTCACGGCCCACTTCACGCACCAGATTATCGTGTTTGTGACGATAGGCGATCAGGTCTGAAATAGTGCCGATTTTCAGCCCATGTGTCTGCGCCACCTCCACCAGATCAGGCAGGCGCGCCATGGTGCCATCTTCTTTCATGATCTCGCAGATCACCCCCGAAGGATGCAGGCCCGCAAGGCGCGAGATATCGACCGCGGCCTCAGTATGGCCTGCGCGGATCAGCACGCCGCCATTGCGCGCGCGCAACGGAAACACATGGCCCGGCGTGGCAATATCTGAGGCGGTGTTTTGCTCGTTGATTGCAGCCGCCACAGTCAGCGCGCGGTCAGCGGCGGAAATGCCCGTTGTCACCCCATCGCGGGCCTCGATTGACACGGTAAAGGCCGTTTCATGGCGCGAGGAATTGTTGACAGCCATCATCGGCAGGCCCAGATGGTCAATCCGCTCTGACGTCATTGGCAGGCAGATCAGCCCTCGGCCATGGGTGGCCATGAAATTGATCGCTGACGCATTGGCAAATTCGGCCGGGATCACGAAGTCACCTTCGTTTTCGCGGTCCTCATGATCAACCAAGATATACATTCGCCCGGCGCGTGCCTCGGCGATGATCTCTTCGGTGGGCGAAATGGCGCTGCGAAGCGCATCTTCGATTGGACCTGGTTTTTCGTATGGCAAGCTGTCGGACATGCCTATCCCCTTTGCATCATGCAGGCGGCCTGATACCGCAGCCACGCGCCCTTGACCAGAGCCTTATCCGGCACAAAGCCGTGAAATCACGGCCCGAGACGCGCGCGATGGCCGCGCGAATTGGGCCGTTTCCAACACCAATGACACCCCCGCGCGCACAGGGGCCTCAAACGGTACGGCCAACCCGCCGCGGGTCAGCGAGGGGCGCACCAGACATTCGTGGCCCAAAGCCTGTCATGGATCAGCGGCGGGCCTTTGGGACGGGGCGGGCTGATTGACATTTCATAGCCCTAGTTTTTCTATGCCAACTCACAATGTAAATCACAGCGGGAAAGGGTATCGCCATGGCGCTTGAAACAAGAAACTGGGTGCCTGCCGCCTGCGAAGCGCGGGTGCAGGACATCGCCAGGGCCACCGCCCAGATGGATAGCGCCGCGATAGCCACACGGGTCGAGGCACTGGCCACCCGCAACCGCGACATCCATGAGCGCGAGTGTTTCAACCTGAACCCCGCCACCAATGTGATGAACCCACGCGCCGAGGCGTTGCTCAGCTCGGGTATCGGATCGCGCCCATCGCTGGGGTATCCAGGGGACAAATACGAGATGGGCCTGGAGGCAATTGAGGAAATCGAGGTGATCGCCGCCGAACTGGCCGCCGAGGTGTTTGAGGCGCGCTTTGCCGAAATTCGCGTGGCCTCAGGCGCGATTGCCAATCTCTATGCCTTCATGGCCACCTGCCGGGCGGGGGATACGATCATTGTGCCCCCGGCCTGCATCGGCGGGCATGTCACGCACCATATGGCGGGCTGTGCCGGGCTGTTTGGGTTGCGCATCATTGAAGCGCCAGTAAACGCGGATGGCTATAGCGTGGATGTGGCCGCACTGGGCGATCTGGCAAAGGTTGAAAAGCCCAAGCTGATCACTGTGGGCGGATCGCTGAACCTGTTTGAGCATCCTGTCGCAGCAGTGCGCGCAGTGGCCGATGAGGTGGGGGCCAAAGTGTTGTTTGATGCCGCCCATCAATGCGGGATCATCGCCGGTAAAGCGTGGAAAAACCCGCTGCATGAGGGCGCACATCTGATGACAATGAGCACCTATAAATCACTGGGTGGTCCGGCGGGCGGGCTAATTGTCAGCAATGACGCCGACATGGCCGAGCGGTTGGACGCAATCGCCTTTCCGGGGCTGACGGCCAATTTTGATGCCGCGAAATCGGCCGCTCTGGCGGTCAGCTTGCTGGATTGGCGCGCGTGTGGCACAGCCTATGCCGCACAGATGATTGACGTGGCGCGGGCATTGGCAGCGGCGCTGATTGCCGAGGGTTTGCCGGTGTTTGCCGCCCCCCAAGGTGGCACCAGATCGCATCAGTTTGCCATTGAAGCGGCCGAGTTTGGCGGCGGTCAGGCGGCCTCAAAAACCTTGCGCAAGGCGGGTTTTCTGGCCTGCGGTATCGGCCTGCCCATTGCGGATGTACCGGGTGACATGAACGGGTTGCGCATTGGCACGCCGGAGTTGGTGCGCTGGGGGATGACGCCCGATCATGCGCCACGTCTGGCGGGGTTGATTGCCAAGGGCTTGCGCTCAGATGATCCTGCGGGATTGTTGCCTGAGGTGTCGGCCTTTCGTCAGGAATTTGACCAGATGCACTATGTGATCTGAAATGATGGTCAGGGCGGCGGCATCGACCAGGCGCCCTGCTCTGCATCAATGTACGGATTTACGGATGCGCCGCACCATCCACCAAACCCCGGCAACCACGGGCAATGTCACGCCCGCCAACATCAGGCCCTTGCTGATCCCGGCCGCCTGGGACAACGGATAAAGCAGATACCCCGCCAAAGACACGGCGTAATAGCTGATGGCGACAACGCTGAGCCCCTCAACCGTCTTTTGCAGGCGCAATTGCAGGTCAGCGCGGCGGTCCATGCTGACAAGCAACTCCTGATTTTGTGCGGAACGCTCCACATCCACCCGTGTGCGCAGCAGGTGGCCTGCACGGGTGGCGCGCTCGGCCATCGCCGAGAGCCGCGCCGCGGTGGAACGCACCGTACGCATGGCCGGTTGAAAGCGGCGCATCATGAATTCCGCAAAGGTCTGGCGGCCCTCAAAGCGCTCTTCGCACAGCACTTCGATACGTTGGTTGACGATCTTGTCATAGGCCATGGTTGCCGTCATCCGAAACGACGATCTCGCCACCAGCGCCTCAAGTTCAGCGGTGACGTTCAGCAGGTGTTCCAGCGCCTGTTCAGCCGGATCAGCGCCACCCGTGAGCCCGCCAATAAGGTCTCCAAGGCGTTCGTCAATCCTGCCCATTTCGGGGGCCAAGGCGCGCGCGCGGGCAAAGCCCAGCATCGACATGGTTTTGTAGGTTTCAATCTCGCACAGGCGCTGGATGATCCGGCCAGTGCGACGAGCCCCTGTCTGGGGCATCACGGACACGGCAAAGCGCAAATGACCTGCCGGATCAATCCGAAAGTCGCCTGCCAAAATGGCGGCATTATCCAGCACCCGTGCCACGGCAACGCTTTCCTCAACAAAGCACTCACGCAAGAGTTCGCTGAAGGCTTCGTCACTTTGCCAGGGGCTCAGCCGGATCAGCGCCGAGGTGATACGCGCACCGGGTGCCAGATCCAGCCAATCGGCCGGGAACACATCAAAATCAACCGGATCAAATGGCCGCGTGCTCAGCCCTTCGGTGAAAACGGTGTAGGTCACGAACTCGGTGTGGCGTTCCCATTTCAGCTGGTGCCGCCCGATCTGGCCAAAGTAATGCGTGGCACCGGGCTGCGGGTGCGCGGCCCCATGGCGATCCAGCAAATCAATGAGATGCACCATATCCGCCTCGGGCGTGCGGCGCGCGGCGTCGTCTTCACGTTTGATCGCCAGATATACGGCTGTGGCGGGGGCGCTGAGCACCGGAAAAGGACGGGCGTGCAGCTCGTTCGCCAGTTCGTACCGCAAAGGATGGTCTTTGATCGGGGACATTGGGGCGGTCCTTGTGAGTATGAGGTATTTATACGCGCCTACACTGAAAATTGGAATGGAATATTATGTCACATCAAAGGGTTATGTGAATACCACGGCATACAAAGCCCACCCCACTACCACCAAAAAGGGCGCCCCAGATGGGACGCCCCTTTTCAAAATCTATCCATATTGGATCAGTCGATTTTGGGCAGCAGGCTCGATACGCTGTCTTTGGCGTCGCCATAGAACATGCGGGTATTTTCTTTGTAGAACAGAGGGTTCTCAATGCCCGAATACCCTGTTCCCTGCCCGCGCTTGGAGACAAACACCTGCTTGGCTTTCCAGCATTCCAGCACCGGCATACCGGCGATGGGCGAGTTGGGATCTTCTTGTGCGGCCGGGTTCACGATGTCATTGGACCCGATCACAATGACCACGTCTGTGTCAGGGAAATCATCGTTGATCTCATCCATTTCCATCACGATGTCATAGGGCACACGCGCCTCGGCCAGCAGAACGTTCATATGGCCCGGCAAACGCCCCGCAACGGGGTGAATGGCAAAACGGACGTTCTTGCCCTGAGCGCGCAGCTTGTTGGTCAGCTCACTCACCGCTTGTTGGGCTTGTGCCACCGCCATGCCGTATCCGGGGATGATGATAACCGAGGATGCCTCGTTCAGGGCTGCGGCAACACCGTCGGCGTCGATCGCAACCTGTTCGCCCTCAACGGCCATCTGCTCACCTGCGGGGCCGCCAAAGCCGCCCAGGATCACGCTGACAAATGACCGGTTCATCGCCTTGCACATGATATAGCTGAGGATCGCGCCGGAGGAGCCGACAAGCGCACCCACAACGATCAACAGATCATTGCCGAGGCT
>DFBW01000090.1 GCA_002366775.1 Roseovarius sp. UBA3070
TTGGCTGACACTTCATCAGTTGAAGATTACTCAAACTGGATGAAAGGCCTGCTGACGCCGGTGCCAGATGGCCACTATGAGCTCAAAGGCTTTGCCGCCGATGAAGAGCGGGATACTGTATTGGCCTTTGCAGTATTCCACGGCACTCAAACAGGCGAAGGTGGCCCGGTTCCGCCGACCGGTAACACAATCGCGGCAGATTACGTTTACTCGATGAAGTTCGATGGCGGCAAAATCAGCCACATGACGAAAATCTGGAACGATGGCATATCATTGCGCCAGTTGGGTTGGGCGTAAACCAAGGGCAGCGCCAGTACCCAGTACTTAACGGCGGCTGTTAAATCCATTTGGCCGAGGGTCGCGCAATTCGCAATCCTCGGCGAAAGCGTTGTGGATATCAAATGCTGGCGTTGTTGAAGTCAAATCCTTGCGAGCCACTGCCTAATAAATTACCCCCCCTTCTAGCAATTTGCGTGACCAAGCCTAGAAGCAGCCACTCATACATCCTGCAGCATTGGTCACATCGGGCTCTTTGCGGCCTAATGCACTCGCAGAGGTAGTGCGCGCTCGTGCCTTTTGACATCGATCATTCAATCCAATGCTAAGCTCTTGGCGTCAACGAGGTGTTGATGTCTGGGTTTGGAGGGCGGATTGGAGGGCATACTATGCCACGAGTCCAACTTCCCGCAGTCACCCCAAAACGCAAAGCATGGAACAAAGGGAGGGTCATCGGCCAGAAACGACCGCTGCTTCCCAAACAGGTTTGGGCAATCCGCGCGCGGCTCGAACTTGCAGGCTACCTTCGCGACCTTGCGCTGTTCAACGTTGCGATTGATAGCAAGCTGCGCGGCTGCGATCTGGTCAAACTCGCAGTAGCCGATTTAGTCAAAGATGATCGCGTTCGCGAACGAGTTTCGGTGATCCAAAGCAAGATCAAAAAACCGGTTCAGTTCGAACTGACTGAAAACACACGGGATACCGTCATTGGTTGGGTGAGCCAACTCACCGATGCGCGTAGCGGATGTTCGTCTCTCTTGCGGCATCATACATTTTGGCCTCAAAGCTGTCCGAGGGCGGTTCAGCGTGACCGGCGATAGATTTGTTTTGTCAACCAGCTAGTGACGTGGTGGGCTGCGCAACTGAGTTTTTGCTGTTTTTGCTAATGCGCGGACATTCCCGCATCCAGAGCAAAGGTTGAGGCACCACGCCGCGAAATATGACTGCGAGCCCGACTCATGGTTTCTGCAATTCGGATGAGTGTTGCCTTTAGCTTGAAGCCGCTTCGAAATCGCACTGTCATAGGCTTGAAAGCGTTGCTATCCTTCCCCAGAGGGGCATGCAGCTCACGGGGGATTAAGGTGTTTCTAGATATCAACGGCAATCGTGTTTTCGCTTTGACGTTCGGAAGCGGAACCAAAACGCTGCTCGCGCATAGTGGTTGGATTGGAAATTACGAGGATTGGGTCGCAACCCTGAGCCTATTGAGCGAAGACTGGCGCGTTGTCGTTTACGATCACCGCGGGAGCGGTGAAACACGTGTGTCAGCCGATCGCATTACGGCCGAGGCGCTGATTGACGATCTTTTTATCGTGATGGACAAACTGAACATCGAAAAGTGTACTCTTGCCGGGTTTTCCGCTGGATGCGTGACAACACTTAGAACGGCACTCCGACATCCTGAGCGTTTTGAAGGGTTGATTTTTATGAACGGCACGGGCGGCGTCAAACCGCCAGATGCCGAGATCAAACCCATCATCCCGCCCTCACAGTGGCCCGGTAAAACGCATCTTGAGCGTTTGGAGTGGTTTGCAACGAACTGTACACCTGAACCGGACATGCTGCATGTGCGGCAATGGGCTGTCAGTCTCTTGTCACGAGCGACACCCGAAGCAGCGGAGGCATCGTTCCTTGCGGCGCGTCAGATACCACCGCTGGATTGGGAAGAAGAATTGCCGCGCGTGGCCGTTCCTGCAATACTTCTGCACGGAGAGCTGGATCCGTTGGTTGACATCAAGGATTTGGAGTACTTTCACGCACAGCTTCCGCAGAGCAAGTTGGTTGTGTTTGAAGGCACTGGGCACCTTCCCGCGATGACACGGCCCGATGATGTAGCGGCGGAGATAAATGCCTTCTTTGAGCCATAGGCGTTTTTCGCCAAGGCGGATTTGAATGTTCAAATACATGATGGCAGCTCCATGCGGGCAGCTGTCGTTCGACTGTTTGCTGAGTATATGTCCAATGCGATTGGCGGGTTTGACAGCCGAAAATCAGCGGATTTTATTGCCAAGCAAGTGTCTACTACTCTGAGGAAGACTCTGTACTAATGAAACCCTGACGTAGAATTTTCTTTCGATGCAGGGCCGGGGGTGGGAATGAATAGAAAAGTTGGCGTTTTGGGGCTTGGTGCAATGGGCTCAGCTTTGGCTCGGGCGCAATTGAAAGCTGGGCATCAAACCAAGGTCTGGAACCGAACGCCGCGCAAAATGGACATTTTGGTTTCTGAAGGAGCGCAGGCTGAGGATACCGGTGCGCAAGTCGCGCTCACTTCTGATGTGATCTTGGTTTGTGTGGATACCTGTGCCAGCGCAGAAGCATCGCTGGGGCCCGCATTGGTACCCGGTGCTTTGGATGGCCGGGTCATCGTTCAACTGGGCACGTCATCGCCTGTTGAAGCCCGTCGGTTCGCAAAGTTGGTCAAGAATGCGGGTGCGGCTGCATTGGACGGTGCCATCATGTGCTATCCCGATAGCGTTGGTCCGAAAAACCAAGCACCGGTCATGATTGGCGGGGATAGGGAGGGCATGGAACTCGCGAAACTAACCTTGAAACAAATCTCAGCTAATCTCATTGATCTTGGCGACAACATCGCGGCAGCAGCAGCACTGGACCTGGGCTATCTGACGATGAGCATTGCCCTTTATGCAGGTGCCGCGCACGCTGCTCGATTGTGCGAAGTGGAAGGCGCGAGTGTAGAACTTCTTGCGCAGCTATCGGCAAATGGACCGAGGGCCACAGATCGGTTGAACATCATCGAGAAAGACGCCTTTGAACTGGGCAGCCTTCACGATGGTGGATCGCTTGCTGTTTGGGCGGAAGTTGCCAAAAGAGTCCAACAGCATGCGGTTGACTCTAAAATTGAACCGCCCCTTGTTTGCCGGAGACCCAGAAGTAAGGATACTGGGTTATGGAAAAGAACAAATGTGGAAACAGATATTCACCTGAAGTGCGCGAGCGGGCTGTACGGATGGTGTTCGAACATCAGGGCGAATTTGACAGCCAATCTGCTGCGATCAAGTCGATCTTGCCTAAGATTGGTTGCGGGCCGGATACGCTTCGTGCGTGGGTTCGGCGCGCTGAGACGGACAGCGGTCAACGTGATGGTGTGGCAAGCGCCGAACGTGACCGGATCAAAGCCTTGGAACGCGAGAACCGCCAGCTTCGGCAAGCCAATGAGATACTGAAGAAAGCATCGGCGTATTTTGCACAGGCGGAGCTCGACCGCCCGTTTCGGAGATGATTGCTTTTATCAAAGAACATCGTGGGGTGTGTGGGGTCGAGCCGATCTGCCGTGTTTTACAGATCGCCCCTTCGACGTTCTACGCGCATCTCGCCGTTGAGAATGATCCAGACAAAGCGTCGGATCGCGCCAAGCGGGATGCTGAATTGCGCCCTGCGATGAAGCGTGTCTGGGACGATAATCGGTCTGTCTATGGCGCATGTAAACTATGGCATGCCATGCGTCATGACGGCTTTGACGTAGCGCGCTGCACCGTCGAACGACTCATGCGTGACATCGGTATCGAAGGTGTCAGGCGCGGCAAGAAGATCAAGACGACTTGGCCAGACAAAGCCCTGCCATGCCCAATGGACCGAGTGAACAGGCAGTTCCGCGCATCAATGCCAAACCAACTGTGGGTGTCGGACTTTACCTATGTCTCGACATGGCAGGGATTTGTCTATGTGGCATTCGTCATTGATACGTTTGCCAACAAGATCGTCGGTTGGCGCGCATCCAGATCGCAGCAGACACAGTTTGTCTTGGATGCTTTGGAACAGGCACTTTACGAACGACGGCCCGCAGATAGCCTGATCCATCACAGCGACCGGGGCAGCCAATAGCTGCGGAAGGGCAGGGTGCGTACGCAACGGCAACAAAACGCCTTGAGTTGCTCAGGAGTCTGACAGCACTCACCAACGAGGCTCAGAGCATCCTCGATACTTTGCACACGTAGCTAAGTGAGGTCGAATAGCGCTGGACTTCTGCGCTACGGGAAGCGGTAATGCACGTGTTTACCATTTGCCCGGACCTCCCGGGCTCCACTCAGTACAAGGCGCCGGATGGCCCGGCGTAAAATGAGTGGAGACCAAAATGACAAAGGCAACACCGTCACCGAAGACCAAAGAGCCAGCCTGCGTGAGCAACCCTGCGCGCGCTGGGATCACCCGACCTGAGCAGCTGCGCAAGCTGCTAAAGCGCAAATCCGGGGCATCGATCACAGAACTCCAGGACACCTTCGACTGGCAGCCACACACCGCCCGCGCTGCTATCTCAGGACTGCGCAAGGCAGGTGAGATTGTTGAGCGCAGCGCTGGGGAGGCAGGTGCTGTCTATCGGATTATCAAACAACCGGCAAAAGGATGAGCGCGCGATCGAAGGTGCTCGATCTGGACGCGGAGCTTGAGCGGATCGTGCAAACCGATCGTGCTGGCGCCATCAAAGCCTGGAAGACCACGTTTAAATCGGCACCACCAAAATACCTGTCGTTGCCGTTCATGCAGCGGGTGTTGATACATGACCTCCAATGCCGACGGTTGGGCAGTCACACTGTGGCAACGCGGCGTGCACTGAAATTGGCTTTGGAGGGAAGAGGCGACGAATGCGTTGCCCCTTTAGTAGGTGAGGGGGCCACTCTGGTAAGGGAATGGAATGGCCGGATCTATCGTGTTGAGGCGACAGCTGAGGGATATGTGCTGGATGGAAAAACCTACGCATCCTTGAGTGCCGTCGCCCGCCACATCACTGGTGCGCGCTGGAGTGGTCCCCGGTTCTTTGGTCTGACGCCTGTTCGGAGTGCATAAGATGCGCAGGATTCGATGTGCCATCTATACGCGTAAATCCAGCGAGGAGGGGCTCGAGCAGGAGTTCAACTCGCTGGATGCCCAAAGAGAGGCATGTGAAGCCTACATCACTAGCCAGCGCCATGAAGGCTGGGAATTGCTCGACAGGCACTACGATGATGGTGGCATCTCAGGTGGGCATTTGGATCGATCAGCGTTGCAGCAACTGATGCGGGATGTTGACGACAGGCAGGTGGATCAGATTGTCGTCTACAAAATTGATCGGTTGACGCGATCCCTGGCAGACTTTTCCAAGCTGGTGGATCGGTTGGACAAGGCCGAGGCGTCCTTTGTCTCTGTGACCCAAAGCTTCAACACCGGCACGAGTATGGGGAGGTTGACGTTGAACGTACTGCTAAGCTTTGCGCAGTTTGAACGCGAGGTGACGGCAGAACGCATCCGCGACAAGATCGCAGCTTCCAAACGTAAAGGGCTCTGGATGGGTGGCAGCGTGCCACTGGGCTATGATGCGGATGGACGAACCCTCAAGATCAACGAAGGTGAAGCCGATTCCATAAGGGCGCTCTACGATCTCTATGAAGAGCATGGCGCGCTGAACCGGGTCGCAAAAGCCGCTGAGCATTCTGGCATCCTATCGCGCAGGCGTCAGACTAAAGCTGGTCACTGGCGGGGTGGCAACGTGCTATCCCGGGGTCACATCCATCACATCCTGACGAGCCCAATCTATGCCGGGCGCATTCCGCACAAAGGCAATACCCATGAGGGGCAGCATCCTGCCATCATTGATCCAGTGCGATGGGAAAGCGTTCAGGTGCAGCTTGCAAGTAAGGCGCTCAAGCAGACATCAGACCTCTTTCGGAGAACCAGTCCATCGCCGCTGACCGGAAAGCTGTTCGACGAAAATGGCAACCGCCTGTCTCCCAGCCATTCGAAGAAACGTGGACGACGTTATCGCTATTACATCTCCCGTAAGCTGGTGACCGGGAGAAAGGATGATCTGCAGGGCAGGGGATGGTGATTGCCAGCGGAAGCGCTGGAGGTCTTTGTGCAGCAGGCGGTTCAGAGGCAGCTGCAATCCAGCATTGGCATTTGGTTATCTCAGTCAAACGACCCGGAGATACACCAACGGGCCCTGGCGCTTTTGGACCAACCAGACGGGATGCTGAGCATGGTTGATCGTGTTGATCTTCAAGATGGATCACTGACCATTGCATTGGCCAAAACCGTTTTGAACCAGGAGCTTGGCATAGGCATCGAGAGATTTGCGTTAAGCGGGCTTACTTTTACGATCCCATTCAATCTGCGTCGCCGCAGTGTGGAAACTCGGTTTGTGATGGGCGGACAGACATCGGGGCTGGATATGTCATTGATTGCAAACATCGCGCGGTCGCATCAGTGGCTGGACCGGATCAAGAACGGCGAGACGTTGGATCAGATTGCCGATAGTGATAAAACCACCAAGAAGCGTGTTCAGCAAACCCTGAACTTTGCCTTCCTCGCGCCGGACATTGTATGCGATATCGTTGCGGGCAAACAATCAATTGGCCTGACCTCGACCTGGATTGCCACGCATGAGGTCCCCATCTGTTGGGATAAGCAACGCTGGCTCATCGCAACGCTCTGACACCACACCAAACTGGTAAGACGAAACTGCCCGACAGAGACACGGCGCAGATGTGCGGGTCATTTGTCTCGCCATTTGCGTCTCTGCAAACCAACCCCACCGCCAAGCCTTTGAAACCACGCGAAAGTCTCGCGCAAACTCGAAAGAACTGGTTTTGGCGGGGGTAAGTGGCAGCCCGTAGGG
>DFBW01000205.1 GCA_002366775.1 Roseovarius sp. UBA3070
ATCAAAAACTCGGGCGAGGCGTTGTTGGTCATCATCAATGATGTGCTGGATTATTCCAAGATCGAAGCGGATAAACTGGTGCTGCATTCTGAACCGTTTGATCTGGAACGCTGCATTCACGAACTGATCATGCTGCTGCAACCCAACGCGCGTGACAAGGGTTTGGAATTGTTAGTGGATTATGACATGTTCCTGCCCACACAGTTTACCGGTGATCGCGGGCGATTGCGCCAGATCATCACCAACCTGATGGGCAACGCGATCAAATTCACCGAAGAAGGCCATGTGACCATCCGTGTCGTTGGGGTGCATTCCGAAAGCAATGAAATAACCGATTTGCGTGTGACCATTGAAGACACCGGCATCGGTATTCCAGCCGACAAGGTGGATCATATCTTTGGCGAGTTTAATCAGGTGGATGACGAGCAGAATCGCAAATATGAGGGCACTGGTCTGGGCCTCGCCATCTCGCAAAAGCTGATCAACCTGATGGGGGGTAAAATCTGGGTTGAATCCGAAGAAGGCAAAGGCTCGTGCTTTGGCTTCTCCTTGCCACTGCCTGCGGCTGAGAAAGTGGAAAGCGATTGTTTTCAATTGCCCGATGGCGTGAAAACCGCCCTTGTGGTTGAACCGCATGACGTCAGCCGCATGATCCTGAAACGCCAACTTGAGGTGATGGGAATTGAAGCGACCTGTTGTGAAAGCGGGGCGCAGGCGCTGACCCAAATCACCCCTGATCTGGACGTTGTGCTGTGTGATCACAATATGCGCGATATGGACGGGATGGAATTGGCCGAGGCGATGCGCAATGCCGGTCAAACCACGCCGATAATCCTGCTCAGCACAACCAGCAGCGCGGCCGAACAAGACCCCGCCCGCCGCCATGTGCAAGCGGTGCTGCAAAAGCCCTATCCACGGCATAGCTTGTTTGCAGCCCTCGCAGCCCTGGAGGTGGCACCGCCGCCTGATCCTCCAGAAACAGGGGATAACACCGAAGAGGATGCGCCCGCGGTGCGCACCATGCGAGTGCTGGCAGCCGAGGATAACAAGACCAATCGGTTGGTGTTTTCCAAAATGGTCAAAGCGCTCGATATTGAATTGAAGTTTGCCGAAAACGGGCTTGAGGCGGTGGAGATGTTCCAAAGCTTCCAACCTGATATCGTGTTTACCGATATTTCAATGCCTGAAATGGACGGCAAAGAAGCAACGCAGAAAATCCGCGCGCTGGAAGTCGGCACAGCGCAGCACATTCCGGTGGTCGCCATGACAGCCCATGCAATGGACGGTGATGCGGATGATATTCTGGCCGCTGGAATTGATCATTACCTGACCAAGCCCCTGCGCAAGGATGCGATTACGGATCACATACAGAAGGTTTGGCATGCGGGCCTGCGCCCACCCCTGCCCGAAGATCAGGCCGAGGGATAATCCCGTACAAACACCGGCTTGCCCGCTTGGGATAAGTCCGGGCGATAAGCATATCCACCAGTGTCAAAATCCTGCAACGCAGCTGGATCAACCAGTCGGCGCTGGATGATATATCGTGCCATTGCCCCGCGTGCCTTTTTGGCAAAAAAGCTGACAATCTTGGGCGTGCCGTCCTTATCTTCCATGAACACGGGGGTAATCACATTCAAATTCAGTGCCTTGAGATCAACCGCACCGAAATACTCCTGGCTGGCGCAGTTGACCAACGTGGTACCCCCTACCTTTTCAGCCTGCGCATTCAAGGCAGTTGAAATTGTGTCACCCCAATATTCATACAGTGATTTGCCGCGTTTTGTTTTCAACCGGCTGCCCATTTCCAGCCGATAAGGCTGCATCGCATCCAATGGGCGCAACAGGCCATAAAGCCCCGACAAAATGCGCAAATGCTCCTGCGCCCAGGCCATTTCATCTGGCTCTAGCGTGCCCGCTTCAAGCCCTTGATAGGTGTCACCAGCAAAGGCAAGGGCAGCGGGCTTTTCATCCATATTGCCAAAGGCCTCAAACCGTTCGGCGTTCAGCTTGGCCAGAGGCTCGCTGATGTGCATCAGCTTTTGCAGTTGTTTGACCGAGAGTTTGCGCGCCACTTTGGCCAACTCATCTGCCTGATCCGGAAATGCCGGGTCGGTGGCGCGCACGCCGTGTACCGGATCCATGTCCAGTTTCTTTGCCGGTGATATCACGATCAGCATGTTTGCTCCTTTGTCTGTCTCGCCACATTTTGACGTCCCCTGCACCAGGGTAAAGTCGAAACGCCTTAATCTGCTGACGTCAGAACGTCCAGAAAGGCCGACCCAAATCGTTCGGCGCGTTTTTCGCCCAGCAGACGTGTCATGCCATCTTCATCCTGCGGTTTGTGGGACGCAATGCGCGCCAGCAAGGAGGCCGAACAACTAAGCGGTTTTTCCAAACCATTCTGTCCGCGTGCCAGATCGGCCTGCACCTGCAACAGTTGATCATAAAGCGAACCCGCTGCATGGCCCGCCAGCTTGCGCCGTGTCGGGTGCATTTTTTCCGCCTCTCCGATGATCACCGATAAAAACGCATCACCGTATTTTTCCAGCTTCTTGGCGCCAACCCCGTTGACCTTGGCCATGTCATCCAGGTTTTGGGGGCGTTGCTCTGCCATTTCAATCAGGGTGCGGTCATTGAAGACGATGTAGGCGGGCATTTTTGCGGCTTCTGCCAATGCGCGGCGTTTGGCCTTGAGGGCTGATAACAGCGGCGCATCTTCCTCTGAGACCAATGCCTTGGGTGCTGCGCGGCGTGATTTTGCCACCAGGGTATCCAGCCGCAGGGTGATGTTATCTTCTCCGCGCAGGATGGGCCGCGCCGCTTCGGTCATGCGCAGGGCGCCGTGGCGTTCGGGATCGGGACGGATCAGGTCATGGCCCATCATCTGGCGGAAAATCCCTTGCCAGCGACGTTTTTCAATGTCGCGGCCGACGCCGAATGTGGGCAATTCGTCATGCCCGCGCGCCTGAATTTTGTCGGTCATAGTGCCGGTCAGAATGTCGATCAGATGGCCCGCGCCAAACCATTCGTCGGTGCGCAAAATGGCGGACAGTGCCTTTTGCACAGCTTGGGAGCCATCAAAGGTTTCGGGCGGAGTGACACACAGATCACAATTGCCGCAACCGGTCGAATCCTCGCCAAAGTATCGCAGCAAAGTGGCACGGCGGCAGGCATGGGCCTCGGCCAGGCCAAGCAGGGCGTTCAGGCGCGCGTGATCGGCCATGCGACGCTCGGGCGGGGCCAGACCTTCGTCAATCTGGGATCGGCGCAGACGGATGTCATCGGCCCCGAACAAAGTGAGCGTTTCGGCAGGTGCGCCATCGCGGCCAGATCGGCCGATTTCCTGATAATAGGATTCGATCGACTTGGGCAGATCGGCATGAGCCACCCAGCGAATATCGGGTTTGTCCACACCCATGCCAAAGGCCACGGTGGCAACAACAATCAGGCCATCTTCGACGTTGAAGCGTGTTTCAACACCCCGGCGGTCGTCGGGCATCATGCCTCCGTGATAGGCCACGGCATTGTGGCCTGCCTCGCGCAGGGCCTGTGCCAGCGTTTCGGTTTTGGCGCGGGTGCCGCAATAGACAATGCCGGATTGGCCTTTGCGGGCGGCGGCAAACTCCATGATTTGGCGGCGGGGGTTATCTTTGGCTGCGAATGCCAGATGGATGTTGGGTCGATCAAACCCATGCAGAAAGCTCTGCGGGGCTACGCCATCAAACAATTTCTCGACAATCTCGTCGCGGGTTTCGGCATCGGCTGTGGCTGTGAACGCCGCCAGTGGCACGTCCAAGGCACGGCGCAATTCGCCGATACGCAGGTAATCAGGGCGGAAATCATGCCCCCATTGGCTCACGCAATGGGCCTCGTCCACGGCAATCAGGCTGACACCAATGCGCCGCAACATCCCCATGGATGATCCCGCCGCCAAGCGCTCGGGCGCGATATAAAGCAGCTTTAATCGCCCTTCGTCCAGGGCTTGCCAAACTGCATTGGTTTCTTCTTCGGTATTGCCCGAGGTTAAAGCACCGGCTTCTACCCCCACGGCGCGCAGCGCACGCACCTGATCACGCATCAGCGCAATGAGCGGAGAGATGACAACCGTAACCCCGTCACGCAGAAGGGCAGGTAATTGAAAGCAAAGGGATTTGCCGCCGCCAGTGGGCATGATCGCCAGCACGTTTTCACCCGAGCTGACGGCATTCACGATTTCTTCCTGTCCGGGGCGAAAGGCTTTGAATCCGAAAATATCGCTCAAAAGCGTGGCAGCACTGGGCATTGGAACCTGTAAGTTTTTGTTAATCTGCTCTTACAAGTATTTTAGCCATACTCGCGAAAGGTGAACAAGCGCGGATTTACCGGCAATACCCCAAAGGCGCGCCGCCACATAGCAGGGTTGGCAGGATGTAATCGCGCAAGGAGATCAGTGCGATAAAGGCCACCAGCGGGGCCAGATCCAGCGGGCGCGTGTCTGGCAGCACTTTGCGGATGGGCGTATAAACCGGCTCAAGCAGGCGGTTCAGGCTGAACCAGATTTGTGAGACGAACTGCTGATGCAGGTTCAACACCTGAAAACTGATCAGCCAGCTCATGATGATATGGATGATCATCACGAAGAATATGACGTCCAGGATCAGGCCAAT
>DFBW01000192.1 GCA_002366775.1 Roseovarius sp. UBA3070
CCATGTGGCAATCCGGCGGTCAACCGCTTGGGCAGGCATCAACAAAAGCCGCTGAAGATACAGTCTAAATTCGGCGGCAACGCCCAGGCTGCGATGCGGGCGGAAATTGCGATACCGCCAGTTCGTTAGCAGGACAAAGCCATGATACACCGCCCCATAAAAGATGTGTTGGCGCATATCGCCCCAGCTGGCAGGCGGCAAAGGCTGGTCAACATCCGAGTTTTCCAACGCCCTGCGCATTTGGGGGACGCTCATCTCCATCAACCGCGAATGCCCATTGGCCCCGCCCCGTTCATAGGTCACCCAATAGGGGCGCAAATAACCCTCTTCGAACACATGCACACGCAGACCTGCAGCTTTGGCGCGCTTCACGGCCTCGGCATGGATTGGGCGCACATCGCCATAAAGCACGATGTCAGTGACAGATTTTTCGGACATCAGGGTGCTGAACCGTTCAGGCCAATCCTCAGCCGCGCCAAAATAGGGGAGATAGCTGGCGCCATCGCGCCAAAAAGCACGGTCACCCGCATTGAACCCCACGCGCCAGACCTGTGCACCTGTGCGGCGCAACATCTTGCCCAGCTTGTGAAAAAACGGCCCGTGCGGGCCTTGAAGAAACAGAAATACACGGTTTTCACCGGTCAGGCCTGTCATTTGACTGTCCACTCATTAACCTCAGTGTTGTGGATATAACAGGATATTGGCGAATTTAAGACCCTTTGCCGGGTTAGCTTCCCTAATGCGGCCCACCTTGCCATAGGTTCTGGCAAAGTTTAGGGGAATGAGACAAATCAGAGGAGCAGCCGCATGTTTACCGGGATCATTACAGATATAGGCGCTTTGCGCGACGTGGAACAACGCGGTGATCTGCGGGCGCGCATCGGGTGTGGCTATGACACCAACACAATTGATCTGGGCGCGTCGATTGCCTGTGACGGCGTGTGCCTGACGGTGGTCGCCTTGGGGGATGATTGGTTTGACGTCGATGTGTCGGGGGAAACCGTTTCAAAAACCAACCTCGGCACATGGGCGCAAGGGCGGCGGGTCAACCTGGAGCGCGCATTGAAAGTGGGTGACGAGCTGGGCGGGCATATTGTGTCGGGGCATGTGGATGGCCTGGCCGAGATCGTGGCCATGGCGGATGAGGGCGACAGCACACGTGTCACCCTGCGGGCGCCTGAGGAATTGGCGCGCTTTATTGCCTCCAAGGGGTCGGTCACGTTGAACGGCACGTCTTTGACCGTAAATGAGGTGTCGGGCTGTGATTTTGGCATCAACTTCATCCCGCACACCAAACAGGTGACCACTTGGGGCGATGCGGCGGTGGGGGATATGATCAACCTGGAGATTGACACATTGGCGCGCTATGTGGCGCGACTGGCCGAGATGAGCTAGGCGGTCAGGCCGGGGCGAACCGCCCAACCAAACGCCGCGCCAAAGGCCAGCAAAGCAGGGCAATCCCTGCCGAAAGATACCCATCAATCGCATAGTGCCACGCCAGATGAACTGATCCGATCTGAATGATCACAGTGAACCCCAGCAACATCCAGCCCAGCCAGCGACGGATGTTAAAGCAATAGATTGTCATGACCACACAGCTGCCCACATGCATGCTGGGCATGGCTGAAATACCGCGCATTCCTTCACCGGCCAGGTAGCCATCCAACAACATCTGATGGACATTCAGCGCCCAAACGGGGCTGACCTCACTGACCTCCTGCAACCGCTCTAGCAGGGGCACAAACATGTCGCCAAATCCCATCACCTGATAATAAACCGGCCCGGCCGAGGCCAAAAGCGTGGCCACCAGATTGCCGGCAATCGCCCAGGCCAGCACAAATGTGATCAGGAACGTCATCGACAATTGTGGCCGCCGCGCATCAAAGCAGGCCATAAACACCAGAAAATAAAGCAGGAAAAACCAGAAATGATAGGCCGCATTCAATGCGGTCGTCATCAGGGGGGACCCGAAAACCGGCACCAGCAACGTCCAGGGATCATGCCCCCCGTGCAATGCCCGGTCCAGCACGGCAAAACTTGGATCCCAGGCAAAATGTGAGAACAGCGGGATCAGGTCCTTGAGAAAGGCAAACGTACCGGCAAACAGCGCAATGGCCAAAAAGGCCAGTATCCCGCCCAACATCCGGTCAGGATCAAGCAATATGGCGCGCAGATCGGCGATAAACCACTGTATCGGACGCTCAGGGCGCACGGTGATCGCCATCCAGCCGAAGCGCCAGAACATCAACAGGATCACGAATACCGGCACCAACACCCTTAGCATGGTTATCAATGTGGACAGGGTGCTCGATTCAAACGGCACCCTCAGATGGAGGCTCACCGACAGGGCCAGACCCAGATGGATCACAACAAGGCTCAGCAACAATCGGTGCCGCCAAAGAAGGCTGCTCACAAGGGGCTGTGCGTGTGGGATATCGGTTTGAATGGTCACAATCGGGGCGTCCTTGCCTGTCGTTTTACCCACGAGTGTAGGGAAAACCGGGCGTGGCATAGGCCCCAATAGGGCCATTTCGGGGCGATTCAACCCGCGATACTACTGCTCGCCACACCGGTTGGCAGGGAATTGTCGTACTAAGACACGCGGTAATTCAACTCTGAACTGCCGACACAGGCCGCCAGATCCCCATCTTCTTGCCTGAAATATCCCCGCCGGAGGCATAAATCCTTCAGGAGCGCCG
>DFBW01000169.1 GCA_002366775.1 Roseovarius sp. UBA3070
CGATTTCAAACTCAGCTGTGGCCGTATGGTCTGGCCACATATGCTGGCGCGCGTCATGCTGAGCGAACAGCTGTATCGTGCGGCATTCATATTGGCGGGTGCGTCGTATCATAGGGAATAGGGCGAGAGGCATTGGCGCGGCAATTGAGACTGACGTCTCCTTCGCGGGACGAAGTGTGCATTGATATTCACTTTTAGAGCGACATAATAATCCGCTAAAGTGGTGATTAGATTTAAGCCCAAACCATATTTCTAAAGGTGACGCTACAATGCAGCAGCCCAACTTAAACATCAAACTGGTGGACGGGCACGTAGTGTTGTCAGTCGTGGACACTGAAACGTTTGATTTTGTAGAGGATATATTAACTGAAGAGCATGATTTGGACTGGTCTTACATGGAAACTGGTGAGGCGGACGGAAAGCCCGTCTACACAGTGCATTTTCTAGAAATGAACGATCCCAAGAGACTTCAAACAATTGTTGATGATATAGATCAGAATGAGCTTCAGAGAATTTGGAATCTAAACAACTAGATGTCTGCATCGGGCTCAAAGCAGACATCTGTGTCGAAGTTCGAGGCTGCGATGCCGCGAATAGGTGATCTGCAGCACAACACTCCAATGTATCCGGATTGCCCAGCTTGTCGTCATGTCTTAGCCTCACAACCCCAAACAAACTTCCCATGTTACCGCTACCCTACCTTCACCCCGGCCTCCATAGGCGTTAGATACCCCTGCAAGCAGACAGGAGCTTTGAGTGAGTACGCCCAAACCAGTTGTTTTGTGCATCCTTGATGGATGGGGTCTGTCCGAGGACACCGCAGCCAATGCACCGGTATTGGCCGATACACCTGTGTTTGATCGCCTGATGGCCACCTGTCCCAATAACACGCTCATCACTCATGGCCCCGACGTGGGGCTGCCAACCGGGCAGATGGGCAATTCTGAGGTGGGCCACACCAATATTGGCGCCGGGCGTGTGGTGGCGATGGATCTGGGGCAGATTGATCTGGCCATCGAAGACGGTAGCTTTTTCAACAATGATGCCATTCAACGATTTGCAGATCGTTTGCGCCAATCCGGCGGCACGGCGCATCTGTTGGGCCTGATTTCCGACGGCGGCGTGCATGGCCACATCACCCATGTGATCGCGGCGGCCAAAGCGCTGCGCGATGCGGGCATTCCTGTGGTGTTGCACGCCATGACAGATGGCCGCGATGTCGCCCCCAAAAGTGCACTTACCTATCTGAATGAATTGCAGGACGGGCTGCCGGAGGGCGTGCAGATCGCCACCCTTTCGGGGCGCTATTTTGCCATGGACCGCGACAACCGCTGGGGCCGCGTCCGCGAGGCTTATGACGCGATGATCCTTGGCAAAGGCCCGCATTCAGACACACCCGAAATTGCCATTCGTAATGGCTATGCCCGCTCGGAAACCGATGAGTTCATCTCGGCCACAGTGATCGGCGATTATTCAGGTGCGAAAGATGGCGACGGCGTCTTTTGTCTGAATTTCCGTGCAGATCGCGCGCGTGAAATCCTGCGGGCCATTGCCGAACCCGATTTTGAAGGCTTCGACACAGGCCCCCGCCCAGAATGGGCCGCGCTGTTGGGAATGGTCGAATATTCGCGCGAGCATAACGCCTGGATCGACGCGGTCTTTCCGGCGCGCGATATCAAGAATACGCTGGCCGAATGGGTTTCAAAGCAAGGTAAAACCCAGTTTCATCTGGCCGAAACCGAGAAATACCCACATGTGACCTTCTTTTTGAATGGTGGCATCGAAGAGCCGGTGCCCGGAGAGGACCGCTATGTTGCCCCCTCGCCGAATGTGGCGACCTATGATTTGCAGCCCGAAATGTCTGCCGACGAAGTGACCAGCCATTTTGTTGCCAGCATAGGCGAAGGCTATGATCTGATCGTGGTCAATTATGCCAACCCCGATATGGTTGGCCACACCGGTGATCTGCACGCCGCGATGAAAGCGTGCGAAGCGGTTGATCAGGGTCTGGGCCGTGTCATTGAGGCGCTGAACGAAGTTGGTGGCGCGATGATCATCACGGCGGATCACGGCAATTGCGAGGTCATGGTTGACCCTGAAACAGGTGGGCCACACACAGCACATACCACCAATCCGGTGCCGGTGATTTTGGTGGGCGGGCCTGAGGGCGCGCACCTAAAAAGCGGCGCGCTTTGCGATCTGGCACCCACGCTGTTGCAATTGATGGATCTACCGCAGCCGCCCGAGATGACAGGAAAGAGCCTGCTGTTATGAAATGGCTGGCAGCTCTTTTGATCTGCCTGCCCGTTTTGGCAATGGGTCAGTCTGATCCCGCCGAGGCCGCCCGTACCGCCGCAAACAGGTTGAACGCCGCGGCCCTTTCCCTGAACAAGGCCGATGGTGCGCGCAACCGCGTCAAGGCACTGACCGAAACGGTACATGCCTACGAGGACGGCTTGCGCGCCATGCGTGACGGGCTGCGTCGTGCTGCCATCCGCGAAGATGCCCTGACCCGCGAATTGCAATCGCGTGAGGGCGAAATTGCTCGCCTTTTGGGGGTATTGCAAAGCATCGGGTCCACGCCATCGCCGGTTTTTTTGCTGCATCCCACCGGGCCTGTGGGCACGGCACGGTCTGGTATGATCCTTGCGGATGTTACCCCTGCACTGGATCAACACGCCGCCCGTCTGCGGGTGCAACTGGAAGAGGTCAGCGTTCTGCGCCAGCTTCAGCAAAGTGCGGCAGACACGTTGGAAGACGGGCTGATCGGTGCTCAAAAGGCGCGCGCCGCCCTGAGCCAAGCCATATCAGACCGCATCGAATTGCCGCGCCGCTTTAGCGAAGATCCGGTCAAAACCGGGCTGCTTATTGCCTCAACGGAAACGCTTGAAGGGTTCGCCAGTGGCCTGAACGAAATAGCGGTGGACGAAGCCCCAGGCAGTTTACCCGGTGTTGACGATCGCAAAGGCGCATTGCCCCTGCCGGTGCGTGGCAGCATCCTGCGCCAGGCAAACGAGCCGGACGCCGCCGGTATCATGCGCCCCGGCATTGTCATGGCGACCCGCCCGTCAGCGCTTGTTACCACTCCCGCCGCCGCCACAATCCGCTATAAGGGGCAGCTTTTGGATTACGGCAATGTGATCATTCTGGAGCCTCAGGCAGGCCTTCTGCTGGTGTTCGCCGGGCTTGACGTGGTCTATGGTCAGATCGGCGAGGTTCTGCCAGGGGGCAGCCCTGTGGGCCTGATGGGTGGTGATGGGCGTGATGCAGGTGCAATTTTGTCCCAAATTAGCAATGAGACGGGTGCCGAGCAAACCGAAACCCTCTATATAGAGGTCAGAGAAGACAACAGCCCTGTGAACCCGGCTGCGTGGTTCAAAACGGACAAGGACGATTGAACGTATGAAAAAATTTCTGATGGCCGCTGCGGTTGGCACTTTAACCGGTCTCGTTGTGTCAACGCAGGTGGCCGCCCCGCTACTGGCGCAAGAATCGGTGAAATCCACCAATGTGTATGAACAGCTGGACCTTTTTGGCGACATCTTTGAGCGTATCCGCGCGCAATATGTCGAAGAAGTGGACGAAGCCGAGCTGATTGAAGCCGCAATCAATGGCATGCTCACCTCGCTTGATCCGCATTCCAGTTACCTGTCGCCCGATGCTGCCGCCGACATGCGTGTGCAGACCAGCGGAGAATTTGGCGGGCTGGGTATTGAAGTGACGCAGGAAGAGGGCTTTGTGAAAGTTGTCTCGCCCATTGATGGCACCCCCGCAGATGAAGCGGGCATCGAGGCCGGCGATTTCATCACCCATGTAGACAATGAAAGCGTTCTGGGTCTGACCCTGGATGAGGCCGTGGACCTGATGCGCGGGCCGGTGGGATCAGAAATCGTGATCACCGTTGTGCGTGAGGGTGAAAACGAACCCTTCGATGTCTCCATCATCCGCGACACCATCAAACTGACAGCTGTGCGCGCCCGGACCGAGCAAAACACCGTGGTATTGCGCGTCACCACCTTCAACGACCAGACCTACAAAAACCTGGCCAGCAAGCTGGAAGAACAGGTTGAAGAGGCCGGCGGGATGGATGCCATCAACGGCTTTGTGCTGGATCTGCGCAACAATCCCGGTGGCCTTCTGACCCAGGCGATCAAAGTGTCTGATGCCTTCATGGACAAAGGTGAAATCGTCAGCACCCGTGGCCGCAACCCCGCCGATGGCGATCGGTTCAATGCGGAATTGGGCGATCTTGCCATGGGCAAGCCGATGGTTGTGTTGATCAACGGCGGCTCGGCCTCTGCCTCTGAAATTGTGGCGGGCGCGTTGCAGGATCATCACCGCGCTATCGTTGTGGGCACCAAAAGCTTTGGCAAAGGCTCGGTTCAGACTGTGATGCCGCTGCGAGGAGATGGGGCCATGCGCCTGACCACAGCGCGCTATTACACGCCATCCGGCCGCTCTATTCAGGCGCTGGGTGTCTCACCTGATATTCTGGTTGAACAGCCCCGCCGCCCGGTGAACGAGGATGAAACCGAGGAAAACCCGTCTCGCGGTGGGCGTACCGAGGCCGATCTACGCGGCAGCCTGAACAATGACAGCCTGACCGAGGATGAAATCCGCCAGATCGAAGAAGATCGCGTCAAGGCCGAAGAGGCCGCCAAACTGCGCGAGGAGGATTATCAGCTGGCCTATGCCATCGACCTCTTGCATGGCATGTCCGTGCTGGGCGGAGCCGAGTAAGCCTCACTCCATTAACGCGTAAAGCGCCGGGACAGA
>DFBW01000084.1:0-4214 GCA_002366775.1 Roseovarius sp. UBA3070
GATGCCACCGAACAGACTGTTGCTGTGCGCGCCACGCAACGTGTCAGCCCCAAAATCCCGTCCAAGGCCAGCGTGTCCAAGCAAGCAACCCAGCGCAATGCAATCAAGTTCAAGCGCGTGAACCTGATCGGTGTCTATGGCACGCCCAAGAGCCGCCGTGCGCTGGTGCGGATGTCCAATGGGCGTTACAAAAAGGTCAAAGTGGGGGATCGGCTGGATGGTGGCAAAGTCAGCGCGATTGGCGACAGTGATCTGCGCTATAATAAGGGTGGACGCTCGGTTGTTCTGAAAATGCCGCGCGGATAAGACCCCGCATTTGCCAGAGCGAAGCTAACCACACAGCGCAAGAAATACCCCTAAATGCAAAACACCGAATGCTCTTTGAGTGCAGCTTCACCTTGCGCCGGGCCTGCGGATTGAGGATGATTGATTTAACCCGGCGCATGCGCGCACAATCCCAATAAGGACCCCTGATGGAAGGCTTTATGTTCCAGGCCACCGTGTTTTTGGCAGCCGCAGTGATCGCGGTGCCGATAGCGGCGCGCATGGGGTTGGGATCAGTGCTGGGATATCTGGCTGCGGGCATCATTATCGGGCCGCTTTTTGGCCTTGTCGGCGGGCATGAAACGGCTGAACTACAGCATTTTGCCGAATTCGGCGTGGTCATGATGTTGTTCATCATCGGGCTGGAGCTGGAGCCGCGCGCCCTTTGGGATATGCGCCACAAGCTGATCGGTCTTGGCGGGCTGCAAATCGGCATCACCACGCTGACAGTGATGATCGGCGCAATGATCCTGGGCCAATACTGGAGCGTCGCTCTGGCCATTGGCCTGATCTTTGCGCTGTCCTCAACCGCCATCGTTCTGCAAACCCTGTCGGAAAAGGGGCTTATGCAGACCGGCGGGGGGCGCTCGGCTTTTTCGGTGCTGCTGACGCAGGACATCGCCGTGATCCCGATGCTGGCGCTTTTGCCGCTGTTGGCCCTCCCAAAACCACCCGAAATGGTGTTGGCCGAAACGCTGGAACGTTTGAACGAAGGTGGCCAAGAACCCGAGAACGCCGCACATGAGGCGGCCCTATCCCTGATTGATAGCCTGCCGGGATGGGGGGTCACGCTGCTGACCATCGGCGTTGTGGCCGCCATCATCCTGATGGGGGTTTACCTGACCCGGCCCGTGTTTCGCTTTATCCACCAGGCGCGCCTGCGCGAGATGTATACAGCACTGGCCCTGCTGATCGTGGTTGGCATTTCCTTTGCGATGAACCTTGTTGGCCTGTCCCCTGCGTTGGGGGCTTTTCTGGCCGGTGTTGTCCTGGCCAGCAGTGAATTCCGCCATGAGTTGGAAAGCGATCTGTCGCCCTTCAAGGGGCTGTTGCTGGGGTTGTTTTTCATCACCGTTGGGGCTGGTATCAACTTCGGTATCCTCTTTGGGCAAACCTTTCAGGTGCTGGGCCTGGCGTTGGCAATCATCCTGATCAAAGGCGGTGTCCTGTATTTACTTGGGCGCGCGTTTGAGTTGCGTGGGCGCAATCTGTGGCTGTTTACCTTGTCACTAGCGCAGGCTGGGGAATTTGGCTTTGTGCTGGTGTCTTTCTCGGGCCAGCAAAATGTGATCCCGCCTGAGATGAAAGAGATGCTTTTGCTGGTTGTGGCGCTGACCATGTTGATCACGCCGCTGTTGTTCATTCTGTATGATTGGCTATCCAACCGGATCGACGATGCAACCGAGGCCCCCGACGCCGATGAAATTGACGACCAAGGCACTGTGATTATCGCAGGCATTGGCCGGTTCGGGCAGATCGTCAATCGGCTGGTGCGCTCCAGTGGCTATAAAACTGTGGTGCTGGATCATGATCTGGCAACCATTCAACGCATGCGTCGCTTTGGGGTAAAGGGGTTTCTGGGTGATCCGACACGCCCTGATTTGCTGCATGCGGCCGGGTTGAAAGAGGCGCGGGTGCTGGTGGTGGCGCTGGATGATTTTGAGGCCTCTGCCCGGCTGGTGGCCTTTGCCAGGCGGGCGCGGCCTGATCTGCATATCGTGGCACGCGCACGCGATCGCACACATGTCTTCCGCCTGTATAATGCCGGGGCAAATGACATCGTGCGCGAGATGTTTGACAGCTCACTGCGCGCCGGGCGCTATGTGTTGGAAAACATGGGCCTCAGCGAATTTGAGGCCTCCGAGCTTGAAAAAACCTTTTACCACCATGACCGCCATTCAGTGCGGGAATTGGCCGCCCTGTGGGATCCGAGCATCCCCACGATTGAGAACAAAGCCTATATCGCACGCGCCAAAGAGCTGGAGGACGAGCTGCAAACCATGCTGCTGACCCAACTGGAGGAAAGTGCTGCTGATACAGCCAAGTCTAAGGCCAGTGCATAAGGCCAGTGCAAAGGGCCAGTGCAGACGCTGGCTTCAGGCGTCCGAAACGCCCGCTTCGGCAAATGTCGCCATGCCCGAGTGACACGCCAACGCCGCCTTGACCACGGCAATGGCCAGCGCCCCGCCCGAGGCCTCGCCCAGCCGCATGCCAAGGTCCAACAGTGGCGTTTTATCTATGTAAGTCAGCAGGTTGGCATGGGCACCTTCCGCACTTAGATGACCTGCTATTGTGTGCTCCAGCGCGGCTGGATTTACCATATGCAGACAGGCCGCGGCAGCGGTGCAGATGACCCCGTCAAGAATGACCGGAATGCGCAGATGCCGCGCCCGCAGGATTGCCCCGGCCATGGCTGCAAGTTCACGCCCGCCAAGGCAACGCAGGGCCTCCAGCCCATCTGACCTAGACGTCGGATTGGCCGCGACCCCTTCGCCAACAACCTGCGCTTTCAGTTGCAGGCCCGCATCATCCACACCGGTGCCGCGCCCGACCCAATCTTCGGCGTCGCCGCCACACAAAGCCAGCGCCAAAGCCGCTGCACTTGTGGTGTTGCCAATGCCCATCTCGCCGGTGACCAGCAGATCGGCAGCGGGGTCCACCCCATTCCATCCGGCCTGCAGTGCGGCCACAAACGCGGCCTCATCCATGGCCGGCCCTTGGGTGAAATCATCTGTCGGCGTGTCCAGAGACAGCGCATGCACATCAAGGCGCGCGCCTGCACAATCCGCCAGTTGATTGATCGCCGCACCGCCGGATTGAAAGTTCAGCACCATCTGCTCGGTCACTTCCGCCGGAAAGGCCGACACCCCGCGTGCGGTCACGCCATGATTGCCGGCAAAGACAATTATTTGCGGCGCGCTGATCTTTGGTTGCACCTGAGCGCGCCATCCGCAGTACCACGCCGCGATCTCTTCCAGCCGGCCCAAAGCCCCCGGTGGTTTGGTCAGCACCGCATCGCGGGCCAATGCGGCCTCCACGGCCCCCGCATCAATGACGGGCAAATCCCGCAGCAATGCGGCAAATTCGGCTTGGCTGGCAAATCCGGTGGTCATGGCGTCCCTCGTTGCAAAGACTGGCTTTTCGTGATGTATCGCAGGCCAGACCGCCATCCGCACCTGAAAAAGAGCCACCCTGATGGAAAAAAACGACCGCCGCCTGATCCACCTGAATGACCCGCTGACTGCGCTGAGTTTGCTGAGCCGCCTGCCGCTGCCTGCGACAGATGGCACGCGTCAATCGCAGGCCGCCTGGGCCTATCCATTGGTGGGCGTGCTGATCGGTGGGCTTGCAGCCCTTGTCGGGCTTCTGGCGCATGGTTTGGGGCTTCCCTCGGGGCTGTGCGCATTGTTGGCGCTCAGCGCCCTGATCCTGGCCACCGGTGCGATGCACGAAGATGGCCTGGCGGATATGGCCGATGGTATTTGGGGCGGTTGGGACCGTGGCACACGGCTTGAGATCATGCGTGACAGCCGGATCGGCACCTATGGGGTGATCGCGCTTTGTCTCAGCCTGGCTGCGCGATGGTCGGCGCTGTGGATGCTGTATGACATCAGCATTGGGGCGGCCACTGCGGCGCTTATTTCTGCGGCGGCCTTGTCGCGTGCCGCGATGCCTGTGGTGATGGCCGCCCTGCCCCATGCGCGCGATGACGGGTTGTCACGCCGCGTGGGTCACGTCAGCGGAACCACCGCCGCCATAGGCATGGGCATCGCCGGCAGTGTCGCGGTGTTGCTTTTGGGCAGTGCGCTGTTTTGGCCGGTGGTATGGGCCAGTTTGGCGGTCCTCAGCCTTGGGCTGATTGCCAAACACAAGATCGGTGGTCAATCAGG
>DFBW01000084.1:4224-5111 GCA_002366775.1 Roseovarius sp. UBA3070
TGAAAAGGCCGCGCCCCTCAGAGCACGGCCTTAATTTGTTGGAGGCTAAATGCTGTAACCCCAAGCTATGGGATCACCAACGCCCTTAGGCGGCAGCGGCAGCGCGGAGTACCAGAACATCATCAATACGCTTGGCGGCCAGCACTTCATCGCCGCCAGCCACGGCAGCCACTTCGCGGGTCAGCCGCTCAAGGGCGGCTTCATACAACTGGCGCTCTGAATAGCTCTGCTCACGTTGATCATCGGTGCGGTGCAAATCGCGCACCACTTCGGCGATGGCAATCAGATCGCCCGAGTTGATCTTTTGCTCATATTCCTGCGCGCGGCGCGACCACATGGCGCGTTTCACTTTGGCTTTGCCCTTCAGCGTGGTCATTGCCCGCGTCACGGTGTCGGGGCTCGACAGGCTGCGCATGCCAATTTCGACGGCTTTGCTGGTGGGGACGCGCAGGGTCATTTTGTCTTTCTCAAACGCGATGACAAACAGCTCCAGCGTGATGCCGGCAATCTCTTGCTCTTCGATCGAAACAACTTGGCCAACGCCATGTGCGGGGTATACAACAAACTGGTCAGGGCGAAACTCATGCTTTTTGGTCTTGGTCATTCAGGTCTTCCTTAACGGGGGCCTTATATCTGAGGCGCAAAAACCTGAACCGAGAGCCCTATGACTCGCCGTGCAGATGTTTCAGGCGCAAAGAAATCCATCCCCAAGCGGCAGCTTGGGCAGATGGATATAAGGCAAACTTCTTCACATATTGATAGAATCATACCACAAAATGCGGGTTTCCACCAGAGCAGTGGCGTTCCACATCAAATTACCTGTGGTCATTCAGGTGATTAAACAGCGATGTTGATGGATCACGCAAAGTGGTGGCAGGGTCAGCCGC
>DFBW01000296.1:0-344 GCA_002366775.1 Roseovarius sp. UBA3070
TCTGAAACTGTTGGAAGCACCGGATCCGGCGATATCTGTGGCCGCCATGTACCAGATCGGAGTATTGAACGCCGTGTTGCCGGGGGCGAACATGCACGCATTGGGACCATTGATACATCTGGAAGCAACGGTGCAACGACCTGCTGACGCCATTCGCCGGTTGGCGGCGCTGGGCGGTGCGGATGTGGGCCAGCTGCTGCGACTAAGCAAAGCACAGGCCAAGCGCCTGATTTTACTGCACGAGTTAACCAGCAACCTGATGCCTGCGGCAGAAATTGGGTACAGACATGGTGCCGATTTGGGCCATGACGTTTTGTTGCTGCGGGCGGCAATGTTGGAAACAC
>DFBW01000296.1:463-10876 GCA_002366775.1 Roseovarius sp. UBA3070
GGGTTTACACTTGGTGCGCAGGCCCTGTTGGATGAGGTGACACACCCATGACCACCACAATAACGATCGAACGGCTTGGCCATCAGGGCGATGGAATTGCCGATGGTCCAATTTATGCGCCCCTTACCCTGCCCGGAGAAGTTGTCACCGGGGTGCTGGATGGTCAGAACCTGAACAACGTCAAAATCGTTACGCCGTCACCTGACCGGGTGAAACCGGCGTGCCGCCATTTCCCGGCCTGCGGTGGCTGTCAGTTGCAACATGCCGCAGATGGGTTTTTGAAAGACTGGAAAACTGAGGTGGTTCGCCAAGCCCTGCAAGCGCGGGACTTGACCACCGAATTTTTGCCCACACATTGTTCGCCTTCCCGGTCGCGCCGCCGGGCGGTTGTGTCGGCCAAACGTACCAAGAAAGGGGCGATGGTTGGATTTCATGCGCGCGCGTCTGATGTGGTGATTGAGACGCCAGATTGTCAACTTTTGCACCCTGATTTGATGCGGGCCTTGCCTGCTGCCGCTGATTTGGCGCTGGTTGGCGCCAGCCGGAAACATGCGTTGTCGGTGATGCTGACACTTACTGATGGTGGTGTTGACGCCTGTGTGCTGAATGGTAAACCGTTGGAAAACAACATGTATATGGAGCTGGCGGCGATTGCGGACCGTCATGATCTGGCGCGGTTATCCTGGGCAGAAGAACCCGTTGCGACACGTCGTGCACCACAACAACATTTTGGCGCAGCCCAGGTCACGCTGCCATCTGGTGCCTTTTTGCAGGCCACGCTGGACGGGCAAAAGGTGTTGCAATCGGATGTGCGCCAGAGTGTGAGTGGGGCAAAACATGTGCTTGATCTCTTTGCCGGATGTGGGACATTCGCGCTTGATCTGGCATCAGAGCATGAGGTGCATGCTGTCGAAGGTGACAGCGCGATGGTTGCCGCTTTGGATCATGGGTGGCGTATGGCCAATGGATTGCGCGCCGTGACGTCTGAGGTGCGCGATCTGTTCCGCCGCCCAATGACACCCGATGAATTGCAGCGGTATGATGCTATTGTTTTGGATCCGCCCCGCGCAGGTGCTGAAGCGCAGATTGAACAGATTTGCACCGCGAAGGTGCCGCTGATTGCCTATGTGTCATGCAATCCAATCAGCTTTGCCCGCGATGCCGCAAAACTGGCTGAGGCTGGTTATGCGCTGGAGCATTTGCGGGTGGTAGATCAGTTNNAAATGGTCCTCACATGTGGAGATTGTATCAAAGTTCTTGCTCAAATCTCTGTGATTGGCAAAAAAACCTACCTATTATCGGTATTCTTGTTGTATTTAGCCCGCAGGCAGGAAACAGGCGGAAAACAGGAAAAATCTGATGCGCTTTACACGACGTTCGGCAATTTTTGTCACCCTGGCAGGTTTGGCAAGTTTCGCTACATCAGCAACCGCTGCTTCTCGGCTCAGGCAATACGATGGCCCCGAGGTGACGGATATTCTCATCTCAAAGAAACGCCGCAAGATGTGGCTGATGCATGGTGATCGTAAACTCAGGAAATACCGTATTGGCCTCGGCTTTGCGCCTGAAGGGCACAAGCGGTTCGAAGGGGATGGTAAAACGCCTGAAGGCACATACCGTATTGACCGGCGCAACCCCAACAGCGATTTTCATTTGTCGTTGGGTATTTCATATCCGAATATTAACGATGTGGCTTTTGCGCAATCATCGGGCAAAAGCCCCGGCGGTGATATTTTTATCCACGGCAAGCCACGCAAAAAATTTGGCACTGGCCGGGATTGGACCGCTGGCTGTATCTCAGTATCTAACCGACACATCGAAGAGATTTATGCGATGGTCAGCAATGGCACTTATGTAACGATCCATCCCTAAGGCGATACGCTTTAAGCAATGGTGGGGGTTTATTCCCCCATCACCAAGGTCCACCACAGTTTGCCATTTTCTTCCTGTGACCAGGCAAAGCCCATCTTATTTGCCTGAGGCGATAATATCACCCGGCGCGTGTCGGATTGATCCATCCATGCGGCCAGCGTTTCCACCTCGTTTTCGTAGGTCTCTGAAATGTTTTCACCCACCAGGTTGCCGGAATAACCAACACGGCGCACCCGATCGATGGGCGATGAGCCGTCCGAGCCAAAATGCCAGGGGCGGTTTTGGTTCGACATATCGCGTGAATGGGTCGCGGCAGCGGCATTCAGTTGAGAATCGAACTGAACCGGTGACTGACCAGCGGCTTGTCGCAGCGTATTAACGGAGTCAAGCATCCTGAATTGTATTTTTGACACATCACCTGAACGAATTCGGTAGACTTTGGGCAGAGGTTTGCCATCAGTTCCGAGTTGAGGCTGAACAGTCGTACAAGCTGACAAAGCCAGCACAGCTACGAATAAAAGACCAAGAATACGCACCATTTTAGCGCCCTACCAGTATTTACACCTAGCGAAGCCTTATCTCGGGTTGCGCCGTCTTTCAAACCCGCATGGGCTTAACTTCGCCAAATAACGTTTGTTTGAATTGCGACTGCGTCTTTCACGCCATATATACCCAACATTAGTATGGGTGACGGCGGGAGAGAGATCATGGCCAATAGTCCTGGTTTTAAGATGAAACGACGCAGTTTCCTGGCGGGAACCGCGGCAATGGTCGGCATGCCAGCGCTTGCGCAGGATGTTGATGGTGACGAAACAGTTGAAATTGAGCGTGAAGTCACTGAAACAGTGCGCCACAATATTTCCAGCTTTAGACGGTTGGAATGGGAGCCCTATTTTTCGAATCTCAAAGGCGGGGCGATCCTGGTGGATATTGATTCTCGGGCTTTGCACTATTGGTCAGACGGTGGGCAAACCTACAATCTGTACCCGTCGAGCGTTCCTCTGACCGAAGAGTTAACGCGCCGTGGCCGCACGCAGGTTGTGCGCAAGGTCGAAGGGCCCAGCTGGCGCCCCACACCATCGATGATGAAGCGTAACCCCGATTGGCCCGAGTATATCGGCCCTGGTCCGGATAACCCCTTGGGGACGCACGCGCTTTACCTAAGCTGGACCTATTACCGGATCCACGGAACGCATGACACGCGTAAAATCGGGCGGCGATCATCAAACGGGTGTATTGGTCTTTACAATCAACACATCTCTGAATTGTTCGCTTTGGCGAAGGTCGGCACTCAAGTGTTGCTTATTTGACGTATATCCGCCATCGTTTTGGGATTGGCGGGGAAGATGTGTTTGCATTTGACCAGATTTGCTGATTAGAGAAACATACAATGTAGTCTTGGGTGCTTGTTGCTGCCACGTCAGTGATGAGCCTTCATCTGGAGGATAAAATGAAGAAACTCGTACTCGCCGCAGCATTTGTCGCTGCTGCCACCGCTGGTAACGCTGGCACCATGGAAGAGCCCGTGATGGAAGCGCCAGTAATCGTTGAAGATACATCTTCAAGCTCGTCTGCAAGCGGTATCTGGATTCCGCTGGTTCTGCTGGCTGTTGTTGCCGCAGTTGTTATTGCTGACTAAGGTCAATATCTTCGTACTTAAAAAGGCAGTGGGTTTTCCCACTGCCTTTTTATTTGGGTGATGCTTTAGCTTAGCCAACCGGCAATGTTGTCCTCAATAATCTGGCTCAGCGCTTTGATGTGTGCATCTTCATCGTTGAGGCAAGGTATGTAGGTGAAGTGTTCGCCTCCCACCTCTTCAAAGCTCTCCCGAATCTCTTCGTTGATCTCTTCCAGTGTCTCGATACAGTCGGCTGAAAACGCAGGCGCGATCACGGCGATGCGTTTTGTCCCGTCTTCACGCGCCAGACGTGCAACCTCCTTCACGGTGTATGGTTTTAACCATTCTTCGCGGCCAAAGACCGATTGGAAAGTGGTTGTGATCTGGGTCTCATCCCAGCCCAGCCGCTCACGCAGCAACCGCGTGTTTTTCTGGCATTGGCAATGGTAGGGATCCCCCTGCTGCAAATAACGCTGGGGCATGCCATGGTAGGATACCACCAGTTTTTCGGGCTTTGGATCGGTCTTGGCGTAGGCACGCTCAACCGATTGCGCCAGAGCATCAATATACAGCTGGTTCTCAAAATATGGCTCGACGACCCGTGCAGTTGGTTGCCAGGTTTCCTTCATCAAAGCACGAAAGAACTGATCATTCGCCGTGGCAGATGTGGCCCCTGCATAATGCGGATACAGCGGGAAAAACAGAATTCGGCGGCATCCGGCCTGCACCATCGCGCGCACTTTGGATTGGGTTGATGGATTGCCGTAGCGCATACAGAAATCAACCATCACCTGATCCCCGTATCGAGTTTTCATTGATGCTGCCAAGGCTTGCGTCTGGTCGCGGGTGATGGTCATCAGGGGGCTTTCGCCCTTGTCCTTGTTCCAGATGGAAGCATAGGCTTTGCCGCTGGAAAAAGGGCGTTTTGTCAGGATAATCAGCTGCAAAAGGGGTTGCCACTTCCAGCGTGGCAGGTCGATCACGCGGCGGTCAGACAGAAATTCGTTCAGATAGCGGCGCATCGACCAGTAATCGTAATTATCCGGCGTGCCCAGGTTGGCCAGCAGGACGCCCGTTTTAGCGCCAGGAATCGTGGGATGATCCGCTTTCGCGTGGTCAGGTCTTTTGGCTGAGTTGTCATCGGACATTGGTGGGTGATCCCTGGATAAGTGCTTTGGCTGAAGTTGGACATAAAGGTTGTTGAACTGTCGTCAATCTTTCAGCGGTGTTTCTTGAGCGCCCAGCACATCGGCCAGCCGGGTTGACGCGCTGCCGGGGCGAAGGGGCTGTGGTTGGTCGGGGGCAGGGGCCCAGCCGATCAGAAACACCATATCGAAGGTGGCCAGGATACGGCCATCCTTATCTGCATAGGTATCTGCATATATTTCGCAGGCGCGCGCCAAAAGCGCCTTGGGCATGGGGCTGCGGGGGCGGTCCGACAGGGCGTTGGCCTCGCCCATGGCCCGCAGATCACGCATCAGATGTAGCGGTGTTTCATAGCTGACGCTCAGAGGCAGGCTGTCGGCCACAGGCAAGGCAAATCCGGCACGTTGTAGCAAAGCACCCAGATCACGGATTTCGCCCATAGGGGCCACACGAGGCGACAGCCCGCCATAAAGATCTGATTCGGCTTGGGCCAGGGCCGCACGCAATTGATGCAGTGTTGTTCCGCCAAAGAGAGCGGCCATAAACAACCCATCCGGTTTCAATGCCCGGCGAGCCTGAATCAACTGACCCAGCGGATCATTGGCCCAGTGCAGTGCCAATCCATGGATCACCAGATCATGCGCCCCTTCGGCCAGATCAAGGGTGTCGTCATCTGAAACATGTGTGGCATCCATGAATGCAGAGCGCCAAATATGCGGCGCACCAGACACCACAGCGGCTTGCGTAAAGGATTTGTTAACGATTGAAAGCCGATCCTTGAGCTCATCAATTGCCTGTTCGTGCAGGAATGCCGCAAAATCGCGCTGGGCGCGAAGACGCTGGCGGGCAAGGGCGGGGCGATCAATCAAGGGGTGCGTCATGGCGCGAACAATAGAGTGAAGCTGCGGGGGGTTCAAACGGCTCTGCATTTGATTTACCCGGCCCGCTGCACAATTTGTGGTGATCTGGTTGAGGATGATTTTGCCCTGTGTGGGCCATGCTGGCGCGACACGCCTTTGATCACCGGGCTTTGCTGTGATGTTTGTGGTGTCCCTTTGCCCGGTGAGGAGACCGGCACGCCCGAACAATGTGATGAATGCCTGCGTATTGCCAGGCCATGGTCGCGCGGGCGGGCGGCGATGATCTATCATGATAATGGGCGCAAGTTGGTGTTGGCGTTGAAACATGGCGACCGGCATGAGGTTTTGAAACCAGCGGCACGGTGGTTGGCGGCCGCGGTGAAGCCGATCTTGCCTGACAGCGGTGTTTTGATTGCCCCGGTGCCCTTGCATTGGCTGCGATTACTGCGCCGGACGTTCAATCAATCTGCCATGTTGGCGCAAAGCCTGGGAAAGATGATTGATCAGGAGGTGTGCCCCGATCTGCTGATTCGCCCAAAACGCACGCAAAGCCTGGGCGGGCTGAGCCTTGATCAGCGGTTTGCTGAAATGGAGGAGAGCATCACTCTCAATCCGCGACGAGCAGATTTGTTGCAAGGGCGCACGGTGTTGATTGTTGATGATGTGATGACCTCGGGCGCCACTTTGTCAGCCTCAGCGCAGGCCTGCCTCACGGGGGGTGCAAAGGATGTGATGACGCTGACACTGGCGCGCGTGGTGAAGGATGCCTAAATAGGAGGTCAAATCTATGAGAAGGCCTTGGACATGAGTGCTATTGAAATCTACACCTCACCGTTTTGCGGATTTTGTACCGCAGCCAAGCGGCTGTTGACCCAAAAGGGCATCAAGTTCTCTGAGATTAACGTGATGACAGATCCATCCCGCAAACCAGAGATGATTCAGCGCGCCAATGGTGGGCGCACAGTTCCGCAGATATTTGTCGGTGACACCCATGTGGGTGGTTGTGATGATCTGTATGCTTTGGAACGCGTCGGCAAGCTTGATGCCCTGCTCGCCACTTGACTGTGATGCGGGCGGCGCTTGTTCAGCTTAACAGTGGTGATGATCCGGCACAAAACCTGCCGGTGACCCTAGGGTTGATTGACGAAGCCGCGGCCTTGGGTTCGCAGTTTGTTTTAACCCCCGAGGTGACAAATTGTGTGTCTTCCAGCCGCAGCTGGCAACAATCTGTCCTGCAAACCCAAGACCAGGATCAGACGTTGGCGGCGTTGCGCGATGCGGCACGAAATCACCGGATATGGCTTCTTATCGGGTCACTTGCGCTAAAAACATCTGATGCGGATGGGCGATTTGCCAACCGGTCTTTTCTCATCACACCTGAAGGCGAAATTGCGGCTTGGTACGACAAAATCCATATGTTTGATGTCGCCGTGTCCGAAACCGAGACCTATCACGAATCTAAGGGTTACAGGCCTGGTGATCGCGCAGTTGTGGCGCAGATGCCTTTTGGCAAACTGGGAATGACGATCTGTTATGATCTGCGGTTTGCGCATCTTTACCGGCATCTTGCCAAGTCCGGGGCTGATGTAATTGCTGTTCCAGCGGCGTTTTCGCCTGCCACCGGGGCGGCGCATTGGGAGGTTTTGCTGCGCGCGCGGGCGATTGAGACAGGTTCATATGTGTTGGCACCTGCGCAAACCGGCCACCATGCGGCCAGCAAGGGACGTCCGCGCGCAACATACGGCCATAGCCTGATTGTTGATCCATGGGGCAAGGTTCTGGCGGATGGTGGCGAAAGCCGCGGCATCATAACCGTTGATCTTGAGCCCTCCAAAGTGGCAAATGCGCGTATGAGTATTCCTGCGATGACACATGATACAGAATTCGGCGGCCCCTGATGGCTGATTCCGCAAGCACAGCTTTGGCGGTTACGTTGTTCAGTGAAATCCTGACCAATGAGCAGTTGATCCGAAACCGGTTAAGCAAAGTGCTGCCCAAAGGTATGGAGATTTCGCATTTCTCGGTGCTAAATCAACTGGCGCGCACAGCAGAGGAGCGCAGCCCGGCGCAGTTGGCCAAAAGTTTTCACGTTACCCGCGGGGCGATGACCAACACATTGAACAAGCTGGAATGGTCGGGATATGTGCATATCCGCCCTGATTGGGATGATGCGCGCTCAAAACGGGTAGCAATCAGCCCTGCGGGACGTGCTGCGCATAATGTTGCGCTTGAAGCGATCACGCCACTGTTTTCCGAAGTGGTGAGCGAACTTGGCGAGGCCAATGTGCGTGCCACATTGCCGGTTATGCGCGAATTACGGGCCAAATTAGGGCGCGAGGGATAGCGCCTTAATCTGTGGGCTTGGACCGCGCAACGGGTGAATGCGCTACGCCTCGGGCTTCAGGCTTGCTGTCACATAGTTCACGCTTAAGTCTGTGTCCGACAATGACCAAGCCCAGCTGATCGGATTGAACACAAACCCTTTACGATCAACAGGCTCTAATCCAGCGCCAGACAGCAATTCAAACAGTTCATCAGGCGTGATGAACTTGGCCCAGTCATGCGTGCCCTTGGGCAACCAGCGCATCACAAATTCCGCACCGAGGATGGCGACGGCATAGCTTTTGGGATTGCGGTTGATGGTTGAACAGATGTGCAACCCGCCCGGTTTCAGGAGTTGATTGCACACGGTGAGAAATTCCAGCGGATCTGCCACATGTTCCACGACCTCCATGTTCAGGATGGCGTCAAAACGCTCGCCTCCAGCTGCAATCGCTTCGGCCGTTGTATGGCGGTAATCAATGTCTAATCCGGAGTGTTCGGCGTGAACGCGGGCCACTGGAATGTTACCACCTGCCGCATCTGCGCCCACCACGTTGGCGCCCAGTCGTGCCATCGGCTCGCTCAGCAATCCGCCACCGCAGCCAATATCGAGAATCGAAAGCCCGGCAAATGGCGCGTCCTGTTTCAGATCCCGGTCAAATTCGGCGGCAATCTGCGCAGTGATATAATCCAGCCGACAGGGGTTGAGCATATGCAACGGCTTGAATTTACCGTTGGGATCCCACCATTCTGCCGCCATCGCCTCAAATTTGGCGACCTCGTCTTGGTCAATCGTGGACTGAGCCGCTTGCATTTTGCTCTCCATATGCTCTTTTGTACCGTAACACTGTATATAGGTTGTTTATGGATAAAAGCTCGGACCGTAAAACTGCAATTCAATATCTTTATCCCCCGATCGAACCATTTGAGCGGCGGATGCTGGATGTGGGCGATGGGCACAGCATTTATGTTGAGCAATCGGGCAATCCAGATGGCAAACCTGTCGTGGTGTTGCACGGTGGGCCGGGGGGCGGATGCAGCCCTGCGATGCGGCGGTATTTTGACCCCGCCATGTACCGTATAGTCTTGTTTGATCAGCGCGGTTGTGGCCGGTCCCGCCCGCATGCCAGCGTTGAGGCCAACACCACATGGCATCTGGTCGCTGATATTGAGCGTATCCGTGAGACGTTGGAGATCGACAAATGGGTCGTCTTTGGTGGCAGCTGGGGCGCTACGCTGTCGCTGGTTTATGCGCAATCCCATCCTGACCGGGCGCAACATCTGGTGCTGCGCGGTGTGTTTTTGATGACCCAAGCCGAGTTGGATTGGTTTTATGGCGGTGGTGCCGGTAAATTCTGGCCAGAAACATGGGCGGCGTTCCAGTCACTTATTCCCGAGGATGAGCGTGACGATATGATCGGGGCGTATCACAAGCGCCTGTTTTCGGGGCGTCATGACATAGAGGTAGATCACGCGCGCGCCTGGTCTTCGTGGGAGAATGCTCTGGCCACAGTGGCCTCTTCCGGGTATGGCGGATCAAGTCCGCCGGAGTATGCCCGCGCCTTTGCCCGGCTTGAAAACCACTATTTCACACATGCCGGTTTTCTAGAGGAGGATGGCCATATCCTGAACCGTATGGACAGGATCAGCCATGTCCCCGGCACGATTGTTCAGGGGCGGTATGATATGATCTGTCCGCCTATCGGTGCATATTCATTGGCCAAGGCTTGGGGAAATGCAGATTTGCGGATGATTCCTGTGGCCGGCCATGCCCTGTCTGAGCCGGGAATTAGTGCTGAGTTGGTCAATGTCATGAACCGTCTGGGCCGTGAATAGCCCATTTCCTGCTCTATTTAGACAAGTCATTGTTGAGAATCATTCGCAATTCACTTGACATTTTGCGAATGACTCGCAATTTCATCTTTGTGAGTGACGCAACAAAGAGGTTAGGCCTGCATCATGTCGAAAATTCGCAGTGGATTGATCTGGGTTGGCTTTGCCCTGGCGCTGGGCACTGGTGCAGTACAGGCCGAGGGCAAGCTGAAGGTTGTGACCACTTTCACCGTTCTGGCTGATATGGCGCAGAACGTGGGGGGCAACGCTGCTGATGTGTTTTCTATCACCAAACCGGGTGCGGAAATCCACGGCTATCAGCCCACGCCGCGCGATATCGTCAAGGCCGTAGATGCCGATCTGATCCTGTGGAATGGCATGAACCTTGAGCTTTGGTTTGAACAGTTTCTGCGCAACATGGGTGATATTCCTTCGGTTACGCTGTCGGATGGGGTTGATCCGATCATGATTTCCACGGGCAGCTATGAGGGCAAACCCAACCCGCACGCCTGGATGGGGCTGGATAATGCGCTGATCTATGTCGATAATATTGCGGCGGCCTTTGGCACATATGACCCGGATAATGCGCAGCTCTATCTGGACAATGCCGAGGCGTACAAAGCCCAGTTGCGCAGCACGATCGAACCTTTGCGCAAGAGCATTGCAACGTTGCCAGAAGACAAGCGTTGGCTGGTCACCTGTGAAGGCGCATTCAGTTATCTGGCGCGTGATTTTGGCATGCAAGAGCTGTATCTGTGGCCG
>DFBW01000285.1 GCA_002366775.1 Roseovarius sp. UBA3070
TGGCGCAAATGATCGTGGATCAAATGACCTATCAGACGACTTTAGCCTTTCTAGAGACTGCTTTTGCCGAAGAAGAACACCCGTTTGGACTGCCTGCATCGGAGTTAGCCCGGCATGTTTTGATGCAACGGGGCATGGATGGCCACAAGGGCCTGATCCGGCTTAATGCGGGTATCAATGTGCCTGTTATCGGGTTGGGTGCGTCAGCTGCCACCTACTATCCGGCGGTTGGTGAACGTCTGGGATGCCAGATGGATTTACCGGAACATGCTGGTGTGGCAAACGCGATTGGTGCTGTGGTGGGCCGCGTCACGATCCGGCGCAGCGGAACGGTAACTGCACCCAGCGAAGGGCGATATCGCGTGCATCTGGACAGTGGCCCAGAAGATTACACCGATGCCGAAGAGGCAATGAGCGCATTGCAAACAACGTTGGAAACGGAAGCGCGAACCGAGGCCATTACTGCCGGGGCCGAGGACATACATGTGAATGCAACGCGCGATATTCGCCGGGCAGAGGCAGAGGCGCGTGAAGTTTTCCTTGAAGCAGAGATTACGGTCGAAGCTTCTGGGCGGCCAAGGATCGCCGTTTAGGACAGATGCGTAAGCCAATCGCGCACTTTTTCAGCCTGCGGGCTGAGATGTGTGGTGGCGGACCAGACCAGATAGAACCCGGCACCGGTTTTCCATGACCATTCGGGACGCGCGGCAAGCAGGCCCTGAGAGATCAACCCTTTGGTGACATGTTGCCAGCTAAAGGCGAAGCCTTCGCCAGCGATGGCGGCTTGCAGGATCAATGCATAGTCATTCAGGCGCAGGCCGGTGCGAGGCTCAGTATAGGACACTTGCCAATGATCGAAGAAATCCGCCCAGCTGGGGCGATCCCGAATAGGCTCTTCAAGGTGAATTAGAGCCTGATTTAGCAGATTAGCGACAGTTGCCAGATTGATGGTTGCTGCCATTACACGGGGGGCTGCTATCGGGGCAATAACCTCTGGTGCGATCAGGTGGCAGTGGCAACCGGGCCAATCACCGTGCCCACGGCGCATGGCCAGAGACACGCCCTCGGCACCGATATCAGGCTCACGCTCAAAGGTTTGCAGACGCAAATCAATGCCGGGGTGTGCAGTGTGAAGCGCGGCCAGGCGCGGCACCATCCAGTAATGTGCAAAGGCGGCGGAAACATCAGTAAAGAGTCGCTCTTCGGCATTGTGGAAAGAAGTGCGTGCTAAGGTGGATGGCACCCGCGTGCGTGCACCTGCCGATTAGATCCGCGATCTGTGTTGCAAAGCCCCCCGAGAGTTTCAGTAAATCGCGCGAAATCCTGAAAGGAACGCCACCATTTGCGACCTATGAGGCGCCGGTTTCGGATGCGGCCAAAGAGGGGGAATTGAAGGACTATATTGCCCTGCGCAAGCGTGAGATACTTGAGACGTGGTATTAGGCACTTCTAGAAAGATGAAGCCGGGGAAGGGAAAGTTCATGCGTGCATCAGAGATATTCAACAACGATATTGCCGGGCGGCTGGATGGATTGCGCGATGAGGGTTTGTATAAAACCGAGCGGGTAATCTCCTCGATGCAGGCGGGCGAGGTGACGCTGAAGGATGGGCGTAAAGTGATTAACCTGTGTGCCAACAACTATCTTGGGTTGGCGGATAATCCGCAGGTGATTGCCGCTGCGCACGATGGGTTGGAGCGATACGGATTTGGCATGGCCAGCGTTCGTTTCATTTGCGGCACACAAGAGGAACACAAAGAACTGGAAGCACGGATTGCCGGGTTTCTGGGGATGGAGGACAGCATCCTTTATGCCGCCGCGTTTGATGCAAATGCGGGTTTGTTCGAGACGCTTTTGGGCCCTGAGGATGCGATTATTTCCGATGCGCTGAACCATGCCAGCATCATTGATGGGGTACGGTTGTGCAAAGCGCAGCGCTATCGCTATGCCAATTCTGATATGGCCGATCTGGAGCGGTGCCTGATTGAAGCGCAGGGCGCGCGCCACCGGATGATTGCCACCGACGGCGTGTTTTCGATGGATGGCTATTTTGCCAAGCTGGATCAGATTTGTGATCTGGCCGAGAAATACGACGCCATGGTCATGGTGGATGACTGTCATTCCACCGGTTTTGTTGGGGCCACCGGGCGCGGTACGCATGAACATTACGGCGTTATGGGGCGCGTGGATATCTTGACCGGGACATTGGGCAAGGCGCTGGGTGGCGCTTCGGGTGGGTATACTGCGGCGTCAGCGCAAGTGGTTGACTGGCTGCGGCAAAGGTCACGGCCCTATTTGTTTTCCAACACGCTGGCCCCAGTGATCGCGGCGGCCTCACTGAAGGTGTTTGACTTGTTGGAGGACGGAGCCGACCTGCGGGCACACCTGTGGGAGAATGCGCGCTATTACCGCGAACGGATGAGCGCCCTTGGGTTTGAGGTGTTGCCAGGCGAGCATGCGATCATCCCGGTGATGCTGCGCGATCCGAAATTGGCGCAGGAGATGGCGAAGCGGCTGGGCGAACATGGGGTTTATGTCACCGCGTTCAGCTTTCCAGTGGTGCCCAAAGCGCAAGACCGCATCCGCACGCAGATGTCAGCGGCACTGACGCGCGATATGCTGGATAGGGCAATTGATGCGTTTGAATTGGTCGGCCGTGAGCTAGGTGTGATCAAGTGATCATGCCTCCATCATTGAGGCGATTGGCGGCACGCCTTTGGTCGAATTGAGCCGGATCGAATGGATCACCCCATTCAGAGTGGCGGGTATGACATGCCGGGTCTGACTTATCTGAAAGATGTAGATTTGGCTGGAACAGAGACTGTTTCAGGCACTGATGCCGCGGAACATGCACGCGTGTTGGAGCGATCAGAAGGCATCTTTGGCGGGTATTCGGCTGGTGATTGGCCCTGAAAAGGACGGAACAGTGGGTTTTGTGGTCAGCGACAGCGGATTGAAATACCTCTGCACGGATTTATGGAGCTAGGCAGATGCAGAACCAGATGAAAGCCCTTGTGAAGGCCAAACCTGAACCGGGATTGTGGATGGAATATGTTCCCGTGCCTGAGCCGGGACCGTCAGATGTGTTAATCAAGGTCAAGAAATCAGCCATTTGCGGCACCGATGTGCATATTTGGAATTGGGATGAATTTTCGGCCAAAACGGTGCCTGTCCCGATGGTGATAGGCCATGAGTTTGTCGGCGAGATCGTGGATGCCGGTGCTGCTGCTGTGAAGTTCAAGATCGGCCAGCGGGTGAGCGGTGAAGGCCATATTGTCTGTGGCACTTGCCGAAATTGTCGTGCGGGCCGCGGGCATTTGTGCCGCAATACCAAGGGTGTTGGTGTGAACCGGCCGGGTAGTTTTGCAGAGTACTTGTGTATTCCCGAAGTCAACGTTGTGCCAATCCCTGAGGACATTCCACATGAGATTGCCGCGATTTTTGACCCGTTTGGCATCTATGGCCGAGAGATTTTTGAGACCTGGTACAAGATGATTGCGTTGGTGCAATCAGGTTTGGACGTCAGTGGGTTGATCACACATCGCATTGGTATCGACGATTTCGAAGACGGGTTTGCCGCGATGATTTCGGGCAATTCCGGCAAAGTGGTTATGGATTGGGAGGACACATAATGGATATCGGTGCTGAATTCAGAGAGTTGCATAAACCGGGGCAGCCCTTCACCTTGGCCAATGCCTGGGATCAGGGAAGTGCCAAGGTGCTGAGTGCACTGGGTGCACAGGCCATTGGCACAACGTCCAGCGGGCATGCTTTTACGCTGGGGCGGCCTGATATGGGCAATGTCACCCGTGATGAGGCGATGGCCCACGCGCAAGAGATCGTGAGTGTCACGCATCTGCCGGTCTCGGGTGATTTGGAAAACGGGTATGGCGATACCCCCGAAGATGTGGCCGAAACGGTGCGTCTGGCGGCCGAAGTAGGCCTTGCCGGATGCTCAATAGAAGACACTAACATGGCTGATACCGGGTTTTATGACTTTGATTTGGCGCTTGAGCGGATCAAGGCAGGGATCGCCGCTGCACGCAGTTTGAGCCGTGATTTTATCTTTGTTGCGCGCGCTGACGGGATCATGAA
>DFBW01000201.1:0-523 GCA_002366775.1 Roseovarius sp. UBA3070
GTTCGCCATGCATCGGCACAACCATTTGCGGTTGAATCAGCTTGTGCATCGCACTCAGATCAGGGCGATTGGCATGGCCCGATACATGATAAAGCCCGTCATAATCCTCAACGACATCCACGCCCATTTCGCTGAAATTGTTCATGATACGACCAACACCGCGCTCATTGCCCGGAATGGTTTTGGAACTGAACAAAAAGGTATCGCCTTCCTTCAAGGTGATCCCCTGGTACTTGCCGTTGGACAACTGGGCCGAGGCCGCGCGCCTTTCACCCTGGCTACCGGTGACAATCAGCATCACGTTTTCACGTGGTAGGTTTTTGACGTCCTCAGGGCTGATCGTGTGCGGAAAGCCGGTCAACACGCCGGTTTCCACCGCCGCCTCGACCATACGGCGCATCGCACGTCCCAGCAGGCAAACTGATCGGCCCGCCGCCTGCCCCGCTTCGGCCAGGGTTTTCAGACGGGCCACGTTGCTGGCAAATGTCGTGGCAACGAACATGCCTTTTGAGCCGGCCACCAG
>DFBW01000201.1:573-5451 GCA_002366775.1 Roseovarius sp. UBA3070
ATCAAGGCCAGCACACCGGGGCTGGCCAGGTCTTGCCATACCGCCTCGTCAAACGGCTCGCCCACCACCGGGGTGTGGTCAATTTTGAAGTCACCAGTATGCACCAGCCGCCCCTTTGGCGTGTCGATCACCAAACCAGAGCTTTCAGGAATGGAATGCGAAATGGGTACAAAACCAACCGAAAATGGCCCGGCTTCAACTGTTTCAGGCCATGGCAACACCGTTGTCACTGCTTTGTCAGGATGGCCATGTTCATCCATTTTGCGACGTGCAATATTGGCGGTGAACGCGCGGGCATAGACCGGCGCGCCCAAATCACCCCAGAAATGCGCCAGAGCACCAACATGATCTTCGTGGGCGTGCGTGATAAAAATCGCCTCAAGCTGGTTACGGCGCTCTTTTAGCCAGGCGATATCCGGCAGGATCAGATCCACCCCGGGAGAGCCGTCCATATCTGGAAACGTCACACCCAGATCAACCAGGATCAGCCGCTCCTTTCCAGGTTTGCCATAGCCATAAACATAGGCGTTCATCCCGATTTCACCGGCCCCACCCAGGGGCAGATAGATCACACGTTCATTGCTCATCGATTATCCGTTCACTTTGTTATAGTCGTGAATGACGGTCAGACCATGCATGGTCAGATCCTCTTCAAGCACGTCAAATAGATCTTCTGTTTCGGCAAAAAGCGGGGCAAGCCCACCGGTGCCGATCACTTTCATTTCGCGGCCACGCTCGGATTTGATCCGAGTGCAGATTTCCTTGACCAATCCGATGTAGCCCCAGAACACGCCGGATTGCATACAAGCCACTGTATTTGATCCAATCACTTGTTGTGGCTTGGAAATATCCACATGCGGCAACGCTGCGGCAGACATATGCAATGCTTCAAGGCTTAGGTTCACACCCGGAGCAATGACACCGCCAATGTAAGCCCCGTCATTGGACACCACATCAAAAGTTGTCGCAGTGCCAAAATCAACCACGACCAGATCGCCCCCATGACGATCAAACGCCCCGGCCGCGTTGACCAGCCGGTCAGGCCCAACAATCGTGCCGGCATCCACACGCGCTTCGTGGGGCAGTCGGCAATCAGGTTTGCCCACCACAATCGGGCGGCAGCCAAAGAACCGGTCGGCAAAAACCCGCAGATTGTAAACCACACGCGGAACCGTTGAGGAAATGATGACCTCATCTATCTCCACATCAATTCCGTAGTGTTTGATCAGCGTCGTATACCAGGTAAAATACGCATCCGCCGTGCGGGCATGGTGTGTTGAGGTTCTCAGAGTGCACAAAAACTCCGATCCGTCCCAGATCGCAAAAACCGTATTGGTGTTGCCGCAGTCGATAGCCAGAAGCATATTGTGCTTCCCTTCAGAAAAATATCTCGGCCGCCGGAATGGCATGCCGTGTGTGGGCGGTAGATAAAACAAGATTACCCGCCGCGTCTACTGTCTCAAACGTGCCGGTGAATTCATCACGCGATGTACGCGCTGTGATCACCTGCCCCAATTTGGCCGCCCGATCCAACCAGGCGGTGCGGATGGGCGCAAATCCGAGGCTGCGAAACTGATCTTCGTACCGCGCAAAGGCCCCGGCCAGCGCGCCCAGAAACTCCTCAGGTGTCACCCGCGCGCCGGTTTCCGACAGCAGGGACACAGGGCGCACCGCGCCTTGCTCAACATCACCCGGATCAGGGGCCGCCACCAGATTGACCCCAACACCAATAGCAAAATGCGTCATTCCTGTTGCATTGCCTGCACTTTCCAACAAGATACCCGCCAGTTTGCCACCGTTCAGTAACACATCATTGGGCCACTTGAGAGCCAGGCCATCGGCCCGCCCGGTGACCACAACACAGGCATCAAACACCGCAAGCGAGGCCACAAACGAGCGCAATGCAAGTTGATCTGCCGTACCGTCCGGAGGCATCACCAAAGTCGCGGCAAAGTTCCCCTCAGGGTTCAGCCATTGGCGCCCACGTCGGCCGCGTGCCGCTGTCTGGCGCAATGCCAATATCCACTCTGGGCCGGCCAAATCAGGCGCAATCCGCGCGGCCTCGGCATTGGTGCTGTCCACCTCTGCCAGCACGCGTCGCCCATACCCTGATGGCCAACCCGTATTCATCTTTCCACAAATACTTCCGCCGGAGGCATCCAACAAAAAAGCGACGCGCCCTGAGGCGCGTCACAATTTAACAGGGTTTCGTACAGATAAGTCAGATCAGTTCACCAAAGTGGCAGCAGCAGCCTGGGCCATACCTTCGACCCCGAACATATTGATGATCCCCAGCAACATCAGCGCAGCCGAGCCCATCAGGAATCCCCAGATCACCGGTGAGCGGCCCGCTTCAAGTGCGTCGCCTTCTTCGCCGAAGTACATGTAAAACACGATGCGCAAGTAATAAAACGCCCCGATGACCGAGGCGATCACACCCGCGACCGCCAGCCAGGCCAGCCCACCTTCATAGGCGGCACGCAGCACATAAAACTTGCCAAAGAAGCCCAACATCGGGGGCACACCTGCAAGGCTGAACAAAAGGATCAGCATCGCCAGAGCGCGGCCCGGATGCGCGCGGGAATACATGTTCAGGCTTTTGATATCTGTCACCGGCTGGCCATCACGCTCCATCGACAGGATGAAGGCGAATGTACCGATGTTCATGGTCACATAAATCGCCATATAAATCAGCATCGCCTGCACACCAAAGACAGTCCCCGACGCCAGCCCCATCAAAGCAAAGCCCATATGGGCGATGGACGAATAGGCCATCAGCCGCTTGATATCGGTCTGGCCAATCGCGGCCACTGCGCCAAGAAACATCGACAACAGCGCCAATAGCGCCACGATTTGTTGCCAGTCATTGACGATATTGCCAAAGGCATCATGCATCACTCGGGCAAACAGGGCCATCGCGGCCATCTTGGGGGCAGTGGCAAAAAAGGCGGTGATCGGCGTTGGGGCGCCCTCATAGACGTCTGGTGTCCACATATGGAACGGCACGGCCGAAACCTTGAACGCCAGCCCCGACAGCACAAACACCAGCCCCAACAGCATCCCCACAGGAGCGTGGCCCTGCACCGAGGTAATGATCCCGGAAAACAGCGTGGTGCCCGCATAGCCATAGACCAGCGACGCCCCATAAAGCAGAAGGCCCGAGCTGAGCGCGCCCAGCACGAAGTATTTCAAACCGGCCTCTGTGGATTTAGCACTGTCGCGGCGCATAGAGGCCACCACATACAAAGCCAGAGATTGCAGCTCCAGCCCCATATAAAGCGCCATCAAATCGCCAGCGCTGACCATAACCATCATGCCGACCACCGACAGGGTAATCAGCAGAGGATATTCGAACTTCAGGATATGACGCCGGGCCATATACTCCTGCCCCATGACCAGCACAGCCGCAGCCGAGATCAGGATCGTGACCTTGGCAAATCGGGCGAAACCATCGTCCTGAAACATGCCGTCAAAGGCCACGCGCGTGGCGTTGCCAGTGGATGCGATCCACAGGGCCACGGCCACAAACAAGGCGGCCGTGATCCAGACCAGCATGCTCGCCATTCGGTCCTTGCCTGTATAGGCAACCGCCAAAAGCGCTACGATCGCATAGACCGAGAGAATGATCTCGGGCAGAATGATATTTAGATCGGCCTGCATTTTTTCGGCCCTCCCTTAATGCGACGCAGCGGCAGTTTGGCTGGCGGCATGCGCCTCGGCCAAAGCACCGTCGTAATTTTCAATCAAGGCCCCAACCGAGGGGCCAATGATATCGGTGACAAGGCTGGGATAGACCCCCAGCAACAAGGTCATGACCACCAGCGGCGCAAAGATCGCCCGCTCGCGTGTGCTCATGTCTTTGATGGTTTTCAGGCTTTCCTTGATCAGATCACCCAAAACAACGCGGCGATACAGCCACAGCGCATAGGCTGCCGACAAGATAACACCAGACGTGGCCACCATCGCCACCCAGGTGTTAACCTGGAAGATACCCACCAATGTCAGGAATTCACCCACAAAGCCCGACGTGCCCGGCAAGCCCACATTGGCCATGGTAAAGAACATGAAGATCAGCGCATAGGCAGGCATCCGGTTCACCAGACCGCCATAGGCATCAATCTCACGCGTGTGCATGCGGTCATAAATCACGCCGACACACAGGAAGAGAGCGCCGGAGATAAAGCCGTGGCTGAGCATCTGGAAAATCGCACCATCAATGCCCTGCTGATTGGCGGCAAAAATACCCATGGTGACATAGCCCATGTGCGCGACTGAACTATAGGCGATCAGCTTTTTCATATCTTCCTGCGCCAGTGCGACCAAAGAGGTATAGACAATGGCAATGGCGCTCATCCACAAGACCAGCGGCGTCAACACATCAGCCCCGACCGGGAACATCGGCAAGCTGAATCGCAAGAAGCCGTAGCCACCCATTTTCAACAGGATCGCCGCCAGAACGACCGACCCGGCTGTGGGCGCCTGAACATGTGCATCAGGCAACCAGGTATGCACTGGCCACATCGGCATTTTCACCGCAAAGCTGGCAAAGAACGCCAGGAACATGAGCGTTTGCATCCCCCCCACCACATGGACGCCAAGGATGCTGAAGCTCTCGGAGTCAAAGGTATGGTGCATCAGCGTCGGGATGTCTGTGGTGCCTGCCTCAGAAAACATGGCAACCATCGCCACCAGCATCAAAACCGATCCGAGGAAGGTATAAAGGAAGAACTTGAACGACGCATAAATGCGTTCCTTGCCACCCCAAATGCCAATAATCAGGAACATCGGGATCAGGCCTGCTTCAAAGAACAGGTAGAACAACACCAGATCCAGCGCCATGAATACGCCCAACATCAGTGTTTCCAGCAACAAAAAGGC
>DFBW01000201.1:5471-6420 GCA_002366775.1 Roseovarius sp. UBA3070
AACAGAACGCTGATACCATCCACGCCCATCTTGTATTTCAGACCCAACAGCCAGTCACGTTCTTCCACCATCTGGAAGCCGGTGTCACTGGCATCGAATTGAAACAGGACCGCAAGGGACACAAGGAACGTCAGCGTGGTTGCAATCAGCGCAACCCGTTTGGCATTGCTTTGGGCAAACTCATCATCGCCGCGCAGGAAAAGCGCCAGAATGGCCGCTGCAATGGCAGGGATAAAGGTAACGATGGACAGCAAATTGGAATCCATTATTCAACCCCTCCGATGAAACTCATCCAGGTGACAAGCACCGCAACTCCGATCACCATGGCAAAGGCATAGGTGAAGATATACCCCGATTGCGCGCGTCCCGCGAGGCGGGTGAAGAACGGGATGATCCCCATCGCAACACCATTCAGCGCGCCGTCAATCACGTCACCATCCCCGCGCTTCCACAGGAATTTTCCCAGGGCTTTGGCAGGGCGAATAATCAGGAAGTCATAGATTTCGTCAAAGTACCATTTGTTCAGCAGGAACAGATAGAGCGGGCGCTGGCTCTCGGCCAGTTTCGCAGGCATCGAAGGGTTCCAGATGTAAAACCACAATGCTGTGACAAAGCCAATGATCATGGCAATGAACGGGCTGACCTTCACCCATTTGGGCGCGTGGTGGGCATCGTCCATCACATGGTTGTCAGGGTGCATAAAGATGGCGCCTTTGGGGGCCATGGTATGGGTGGTCGCAACGTGATCATCTGCCGGTGCATGCTCATCGGCCTCTGACGTGGCCGTCTCGCTATGGCCGGTATCCGCCGTAGCGGTTTGATCACCGTGACCTGTGTCGGCTGTCGCCTCTTCGCCATGTCCCGCATCAGCAGCGGCGTGATGCGCCGGGATACCAAAGAACTTGTTCACCTGGTCATGGTCCCCAAAGAAGCTGCCATACCACACCAT
>DFBW01000201.1:6538-9859 GCA_002366775.1 Roseovarius sp. UBA3070
CTGGTGAACAGTGCAGCCACAACCAGCATCCAGAACGCATAGCCCCCCGCCGTGCCGGCAAAGGCGCTTTCAATCACCGCATCCTTGGACAGGAACCCGGCAAAGCCAATGGTGGTCAGTGGAATGCCAACACCGGTGATGGCCAGCGTACCGATCAGCATGGCCCAGAACGTCAGTGGCAGTTTTTTACGCAATCCGCCGTAGTTTCGCATGTCCTGTTCGTGGTGCATCCCGTGGATCACAGACCCCGCCCCAAGAAACAGCATCGCCTTGAAGAACGCATGCGTTAACAAATGGAACATCGCCACCGAGTAAACCCCAACACCCGCGGCCACAAACATATAGCCCAGCTGTGAACAGGTGGAATAGGCGATCACACGTTTGATGTCGTTCTGCACAAGGCCCACAGTGGCGGCAAAGAACGCGGTCGACGCCCCCACAAATGTGATCATCATCTTGGCATCCGGTGCATATTCGATCAGCGGCGACATGCGACAAACAAGGAAAACACCCGCCGTCACCATGGTGGCCGCGTGGATCAGCGCCGACACTGGCGTCGGGCCTTCCATCGCATCCGGCAGCCATGTGTGCAGGAACAATTGCGCCGATTTCCCCATCGCGCCGATGAACAACAAGACAGCAATCAGGTTGGCGGCATTCCAGTCAGCCCAAAGGAAGGTCAGGCTGGTTTCAGCCAGTTGCGGAGCGGCGGCAAAAATGTCGTCAAACTTCACGCTGTCCACAAGGAAATACAGCGCGAAAATCCCGAGGGCAAAGCCAAAGTCCCCAACCCGGTTGACCACAAACGCCTTGATGGACGCGGCATTGGCGCTTGGCTTGCGGAAATAAAACCCAATCAGCAGATACGAGGCGAGGCCCACACCCTCCCAGCCGAAAAACATCTGCACCAGGTTATCAGCCGTCACCAGCATCAGCATCGCAAAGGTGAACAGGCTTAGATAGGCAAAGAAACGTGGGCGATAGCTCTCGTCTTCCGAGAAATTCGCATCATGCGCCATATAGCCCATGGAATATAAGTGCACGAGCGCCGACACCGTGTTGACCACGATCAGCATGATGGCTGTCAGCCGGTCCAGCCGAATGGCCCATGCCGTGTCCAGTGTGCCCGATTGCACCCAATCAAGGATATGGATGTACTGCGTTTCGTCCCCGAGGTTCAAAAACACGATCCAGCTAAGGATGGCCGCAAGGAACAAAAGCCCGGTGGTGACCCACTGCGCGGCCGCATCCCCAATGATGCGCCAGCCGAACCCTGCGATGATGGCACCAACAAGAGGTGCAAATAGGATTGTGGTTTCCATCTCGCTCAGCCTTTCATCACGTTGACATCTTCCACCGCGATTGTGCCGCGGTTTCGGAAGAAGCAGACCAGGATCGCAAGGCCAATGGCGGCCTCAGCGGCAGCCACGGTCAGCACGAAAAGGGTAAACACCTGCCCCACCAGATCGCCCGCATAGCTTGAGAACGCCACGAGGTTGATGTTGACGGCAAGCAGCATCAACTCAATCGACATTAGCAGGATGATGATGTTCTTCCGGTTCAGGAAGAGCCCGAATATCCCAATGACGAACAGCGCAGCGGCCACCGTCAGATGATGCTCAATTCCTATCATATCGTCGTCCCTCGGTTCTTTCTCTGGTCGGGGTGCTTTTTGTCCCCGGTTATCTGAAGCGTCCAGCGTTGCCGCTAGAAGGATGCCTTATGTGTTTGTGGCTTGCAGGCACAATGTGCCTTAGCCAATGTAGCGAATTTCGCGTCAACGCCTTTGCGTTTCAATCTGCGGGCCAGCTGGCGTAATGTCACCGCGTCTGATCCCTGCATAGACGATCTCAGCAAGTCATAGCCGCCGTGATCTTGCGCATCGAGAACATAAAAGACCGCCTGGCGGGTCTCGCAATGAACGATCACCTCGGTCACGTCATCTGCATCCATATCACTCGGGCGCATGGTGAAGGTGGTCATGTTGGGCAGCCACTCATCGTTTTCATCATATATAGTGATGTATTCGGCAAAACTGCCATTGGGGTTTTCGCACAACTGCCAAGGTGTAGTCAGCGCGTGGGCAGGCAAAGCCAACCCAGACACGGCCAATAGGCCAAGGGATATGAGGCGCAATGCCCGCATTACAGCCCCTGCCCCGGCTTCACGTCTTTCAGTTCCATCGCCTTGGCCGGGTCACGCCACATCTGTTGCAGCACGTTTTGGCGTTTGATGTCGGTGCGGTGGCGCAGGGTCAGCATGATGGCGCCCATCATGGCCACCAGCAGGATCAGACCAGCCAGCTGGAACAGCAGGAAGTATTTGTCATAGAGCAAAAGGCCAATCGCTGCGGTGTTGGTCACGCCATCGGGTGCAACAGCCCCCCGCGCCGCCATGGCCCCATCGGCACTTTCCCATGCGCCATAAGCCATGCCTAATTGCATCATGATGATCACGCCAATCAGCAGGGCCAATGGCAAATACTTCGCCATTTCGGCCTTTAATTCAGCAAAATCCACATCCAGCATCATGACCACGAACAAGAACAGCACCATGACCGCGCCGACATAGACAATGATCAACAACATGGCGACAAACTCGGCCCCCAGCAGCACGAACAAGCCTGCCGAACTGATGAAGGACAGGATCAACCACAGTACCGAATGTACCGGGTTTCGGCTGATCACGGTAAACAATCCGCCTATGAGGGCCGAGATCGCAAAGAGGTAGAAGGCCAGGGCTGCTATGGTCATGATTTCTCATCCTCTTCCTTGTCCAGAACCTCGCGCGCAAATTCCATGGCGCGGGTCATCGACGGGATACCGGCAAACATCGACATCATTCCGATGGTTTCGGCAATTTCATCCTTGCTCGCCCCGGCCTCAAGCGCGTGGCGCACAGTTAGCCGGATCTGCGTATCACTTTGCGCGCCCTGCATGGTCAGACCGCAAAGCGTGATCAACAGGCGCGTCTTGGCATCCAGCCCATCTTTGTTCAACCCCTTGCCAAAGGACATTTCCATGAATTCCTTGGGCATGGTTGGCCAAAGCCCCTCAAACCCCTTGGGCGAGAATGATTCCAGTGCCGGATTCATGGATTTCGCCATCTCCTGCGCCTGTTTCATCATGGCTTCAAAGGGGTTTACGGGGGTGCTCATCTGTACGGTGCATCCATTTCCAGGTTGCGGGCAATCTCGGCTTCCCATTGGTCGCCGTTTTCCAGCAATTTGGCTTTGTCATAGAACAGTTCTTCGCGGGTTTCGGTGGCGAATTCGAAATTAGGCCCCTCCACGATGGCATCCACCGGGCAGGCCTCCTGGCA
>DFBW01000146.1:0-1312 GCA_002366775.1 Roseovarius sp. UBA3070
AAAAGATTGAGGGTGTCTCGGCCATCATCTATATTCAGACCTGTGCTGTCGAAAAACGCCGCCGTCGTAAACGTGGGCTGTTTCCTGATCCTGACAAGCGTGTGTTCATCAATACTGACGTCTGCGAAGGTTGCGGGGATTGCGGGGTTCAATCGAACTGCGTGTCAATCGTTCCGGTGGACACTGAGCTGGGCCTCAAACGCGCGATTGACCAATCCAGCTGCAACAAGGATTTCTCCTGTGTCAAAGGGTTCTGCCCTTCATTTGTGACGTTGCAAGGGGCAAAGATCCGCAAGGAAGAGGCAAGCGAACTGACACTTCCAGACCTGCCAATGCCGCAGTTGCCCGACATTGATGGCACATTTAATGTGGTGATCACTGGCGTTGGCGGCACGGGTGTTGTGACCATCGGTGCTGTCATGGCGCAGGCGGCACAGCTGGATGGTAAGGGGGCCGGCATGATGGAAATGGCCGGGCTTGCACAAAAGGGTGGTGCCGTACACATCCACTGCCGATTGGCGGAAAAGCCGGATGATATCAGTGCAATACGCGTTGCCACGGGGGAATGCGATGCGCTGATCGGTGGCGATCTGGTGGTGAGCGCCGGGGCGAAAACCTTGGGATTGACACATCTGGGACGTACAGGCGCGGTGGTGAATTCACACGAGGTGATCACCGGTGATTTTACGCGAGATGCGGATTTCAAACTGCCGTTTGACCGGCTGGAACTGGCGCTGCAAGCGCGGTTGCAAGACGCCGTTCATTTGTTTGATGCCACCGAGCTGGCCAAGACGGCCTTGGGCGATTCCATCTTCTCGAACATGATGATTTTCGGGGCGGCCTGGCAAAAGGGCCTCGTGCCGCTGAGCCACAGCGCCATCATGCAGGCGATTGAGCTGAACGGGGCCGCGGTAAATCGCAACCAGCGTGCCTTTGAAATTGGCCGATGGGCGGTGCTGCACCCTGAAGATGCCGCTAAGCTGACAGCGCATAATGTGGTCACATTACCAAGGTCTGCGGCTGAGCAAATCACATTCCGAGAGGATCACCTGCGCGCTTATCAAGGCAAAGGTCTGGTCAATCGCTATCGCAAGATGTTGGCCCGGATTGAGGATGCCGAGGTGCGGGAGGCCACATCAAAAGGGTATCATAAGCTCTTGTCATACAAGGACGAATATGAAGTTGCCCGTTTGCTTTTGACAAGCCGTGACAAGGCGAAGGCAGAGTTTGATGGGGATTTCAAAATGTCCTTCCATCTGGCACCGCCGTTGTTGGCACGCAAAGGTTCGGATGGCCGCCCCGCCAAACGGCA
>DFBW01000146.1:1458-3300 GCA_002366775.1 Roseovarius sp. UBA3070
GCCGCGAAGAATTGCTGGTGGTGATCCGGCAGGGTGGCGAGGTAACGGCGAAAGCCGCGCAATAAGCTGTTAACAAAACTTTATCTATTGTCAGTAGGGTGAGGTCAGAACGGGTTCATTCTGGCGAACCGAAGGGAATTTGCAGCATGCCGAGCCGTCAAATCGCCCGCGACATCAGTTATGCTCATTCGGCTCAGACATGGGGCGGGCGGGCCATGATCCGCACGATGGAAAATCTGACCGGCCGTATCCGGTTGATCAAAAGGGCGCGCGGCTACGAAGATGACGTGGCCAATGGCCGTGATTTCTGGGAGGTGATGCTGCGTCGCTATGGGGTGTCGCTGGATGTGATGGCGGGCAACCTGTCGAATATCCCGCGCGACAAACCGGTGATTTTGATCGCCAATCATCCCTACGGTATTCTTGATGGGTTAATAATGGGGTATATCCTCAGCCAGACGCGCGGCGATTTCCGCATCCTGGCGCATGAGGTTTTCTGCAAGGCAGATGACCTGAAGAAAGTGGTCCTGCCGATCAGCTTTGCACAGTCCAAAAGCGCGATTGCCTTGAATTTGGCCACCCGTAAGACCGCGCTTGGCTATCTGTCACAGAATGGGGCAATCGGGGTTTTTCCCGGCGGGACTGTCAGCACCTCGGCCACGCCGTTTTCACCGCCGATGGACCCGAATTGGCGCGGTTTTACCGCGCGCATGGTCTCCAAATCCGAGGCCACGGTTGTGCCGATATTCTTTGATGGGCATTGCAGCCGAATGTTCCAATTGGCCAGCCATTTGCATTTTACCCTTCGGATGGGGCTGCTGATCAAGGAATTCCGCAGCCGGGTGGACACGCCTGTGCGCGTGGTCATCGGTGATCCGATTGGCCGAGATCAATTGGACGCGCGGGCTAAGGACGCCAAATCCCTTATGGAATTTCTGCGCGTGAAGACGTATGAGCTGTCTCCAAGGCCGGTTGATCCCAGATCGCGCGGCTTTGAGTTTGGATAATGTTCAAAGGCGCAAAACATGGCTGTGGGTATTTTTGACAGTGGGCTGGGTGGCCTGACCGTGCTGGATGCAGTGCAGGCGCGGCTGCCCGATATTCCCTTTGTTTACATGGCCGACAGCGCGCATGCGCCATATGGTGTGCGCGATTCAGATGACATTTATGGGCTGACCTGTGCAGGCGTTGAACGGCTGTGGGCCGAAGGGTGCGATCTGGTTGTACTGGCGTGCAACACCGCTTCGGCGGCGGCACTCAGGCGGATGCAGGAGAGCTTTGTACCGCCGGATAAACGCGTACTGGGTGTTTTTGTGCCAATGATCGAGGCCCTGACCGAACGGCAATGGGGCGACAATTCGCCACCGCGTGAAGTGGCGGTGAAACATGTGGCGTTGTTTGCAACACCTGCCACGGTGTCCAGCCGGGCATTTCAACGTGAACTGGCGTTTCGGGCCATCGGTGTCGATGTGGAAGGTCAGGCGTGCGGTGGTATCGTTGATGCCATTGAGGAGGGTGACATGATCCTGGCCGAATCCTTGGTGCGCAGCCATGTGGATGCGTTGAAACGCAAGATGCCCAAACCGCAGGCGGCCATATTGGGCTGCACCCATTACCCCCTGATGCAAGAGGCATTTCAAGCAGCACTGGGTGAGGATGTAACCGTGTATTCCCAAGCCAATCTGGTGGCCGAGAGCCTGTCAGATTATCTCACTCGCCACCCCAATATGTTGGGGGCTGGTGATGCATCAAAATACCTGACCACTGGTGATCCACGCCGCGTGTCAGACCGTGCGGCACAGTTTTTGCGACGAAGCATTTCCTTCGACGCCGCCTGATTGC
>DFBW01000300.1:0-6898 GCA_002366775.1 Roseovarius sp. UBA3070
GGCTTTACCCGTGATACCGGGCAGTATTTCATGAAGGCCAGTCCGGTGCGGCCGGGTGATTATCATGATTTCTTTGCCGAAATTGACCTTCTGGGCGCGCTCAGTGCCTGCCCCGGGGGGGATTGCTCGTCCGAGCATACCTCGGATGTGGCGGCCTGCTACCCGCTGCTGGTTGAGGTATTTGCGCCCTCAGAAGGGGCGTTGGAGGGTTGGGAAAGCCCTGCGGTGAATGGCTATGATCGCACGCATGGGCGGGTGTTTACCGCGCCACAGCCCGGTTAACAGGCCGAAGGCCCCGAGCCATCGCCACCCCGGGGGTTGACGATGGCCAGGGGGGGGCATCGCTATTTCACCAATGCCATAAACGCAGGCCATGCCGCCGGGTCAGCCACGGTTTTGTCACGGCAGAACGGGTTGCAAAAGCCATAGGTTTTGCCATCCATTTCCAGCAGATCGGTGATCGGATCACCTGAATAGGGGCAGGCGTCATTCAGCGGCGTGCCGGTTTCAACCGGCTTGGCAGCCAAAGGCGCAGGGCCGGGCCAGGTGCCAGTATCATAGGATTGGGCATAGCGGTTCAGGGTCTCGCCGTGCACCAGCCCCATCGCGCGCCAACGCCGGAACGCGCCATCGGCCAGATGCGCATCGACATAGGCCTGCGCAGAACCAGAAACCTGCAAGCCATATCCGGCTATCCGTGCCGCCACAGGGGCATAAAACGCATCCGCAGCCGAATAATCCCCGCACAACCACGGCCCCTCTGGTTGGCACGTTTCGCGGGCATGATCCCAAATCAGCTCCAGCCGACGCAGATCCTTTTGCAAGGCCGCATCCGGTTCCACGTTCAAATAGGCTTTGCGCAGATTCATCGGACATGTGCTGCGCAACGCACCAAAGCCCGTTGCCATTTCCGCGGCCAATGCCCGTGCCGTGGCCCGTGCTTTGGGGGCGGTGGGCCAGAGACCTGCCTCGGGATGGCGGCTTGCCAACTCCTCGGCTATGGCCAGGGATTCGCCAATGATCGCGCCCTCCGGGGTGCGCATGGCGGGCACTGTTTTGGCCGGGGCCCAATCGGGCATCTGTTCGGGCACGCCGCCCTGCTTGAAATCCACACAGTGCAGGGAGCGTTTGATGCCAAACTTTTCAAACAACAACCAGCCGCGCAGTGACCAGCTGGAATAGGCGTAATCGCCGATAATGAGTTCATATGTCATGGTGGTACCCTAGCGGCGCGTGGGCATGGCTCCTAACCAAAGATTGTGCGCATTCCTATCACGGACAGTGATTGATGCGCTCCACTTGCCAGTCGGTGCCCGCATTATGCAGCGTGGTGACAGACAGATTGTCAATCTTATGGGCAATCGCCTGTTGAGGGGTCGCCCCATGCGCCCGTTGCACCTGCGTCAGGATCACGCCGATATGCGCAACAGCAATGATATGCGCGCCTTTGTGTGCTTGGGTGATGGTATCAACAACACGCGCCACACGGGCAGCCGCCATGTTCCAGCTTTCGCCATTTGGCGGGGCTATGTCACCCGGTGTCTCCCAATAGGCGCGGCTCAGCTCGGGGTGGGTTTCGGCCACTTCGCTGAAATGTTTCCCGTCCCAATCGCCAAAATTGAACTCACGCAGATCCTGGTGATGGGGCAGGCGGGTGCGCCCCTGGGCCAATGTATCAGCGGTGGCCGTTGCGCGTTGTAAATCGGATGAAACAAGCACCGCTTGGGCCGGCAGAAACCCATGTAACCGGGCGATTTGTGCCGTGTCAGATAAATCCGCAGGCACATCGCGCCAGCCAACGAAGGCTTTCTCGTGGGTTGGCCCGTGGCGCACCCAATGCCAGGTGGTCATGGCATTTCGCCTTTCAACACCTGTGGCAATCCGGCAATCACATGCACAACCAGCCCCGCCTTGGCGGCCAGTTTCTGGTTCAGGCGGCCCTGTTCTTCGCGAAAGCGCCGCGCCAGCGCATTTTCAGGCACCACACTTGCGCCCACTTCATTGCTGACAATCACAACCGGGGCAGCACACAGCGCCAGCCCCGCCATCAACCCGGCCTGTGCCTCGGCCATGTCAGTCTCGGCCAGTAAGTGATTGCTCAGCCACATGGTGGCACAATCCAGCAAGACACATGTATCTCCGCCGATTGTCGCCAAGGCGCGCCCCGCATCAAGGGGTTCCTCAATCGTGTGCCAGCCGGGCCCGCGCGCCTCGCGGTGACGCGCCAGCTTTGCGCGTATCTCATCATCATGGGCCTGCGCCGTCGCCAGATAGACCATCGAGCGCCCGGTGCCCTTCACCAGGCCTTCACCAACCGCAGATTTCCCCGAGGCAGCGCCACCTAACACCAATGATAATCCTGGTAACATAACGACGATTACACCTCTGATTGATCCAGTTTGATTGGCCACTGCGTATCACCCTGTGGGACACTGAAAAAGGCACAAAACTGCCAACAGCCCGACAGGATAGGCCCATGCCACTGGATGGACGGCAAAAATTTCGCAGCACCGCACGGCAATCAGCGCGTTTTCCACCGACGTCTGACAGCGTCGGCACTTGTTTCTTGACAGGTCAGCCCATACTCTCAGCCTGATTAATCAGGGCAGGGCCTCATGCTTGCATCCAAGAATATCCTTTTGGTCATCGGCGGCGGTATCGCGGCGTTCAAATCGCTTGATCTGATCCGCCGGCTGCGCGAACGCGGGGCGTCGGTCACGCCGGTCCTGACACGCGCGGGCGAGGAATTTGTCACGCCATTATCGGTGTCTGCGCTGGCGGGCACCAAAGTGTTCCGCGATCTGTTTGATCTGACGGATGAGGCCGAGATGGGCCATATTGAACTCAGCCGTTCCGCGGATCTGATCATCGTAGCACCAGCCACCGCTGACCTGATGGCCAAGATGGCGCAGGGCCACGCGAATGATCTGGCCTCAACGCTTCTTTTGGCCACGGACACGCCGGTTTTGGTGGCCCCGGCAATGAATGTGCGCATGTGGGATCATGCTGCGACCCAGCGCAATATTTCCACGCTCAAGGCTGATGGCATCCACTTTGTTGGCCCCAATGAGGGCGATATGGCCTGCGGTGAATATGGCCCCGGGCGCATGTCTGAACCGTTAGAGATTGTGGCGGCGGCTGAGGCCATGTTGGCCGACGGCCCACTTAAGGGCAAACGGGTGCTGGTCACCTCAGGCCCCACGCACGAGCCGATTGACCCGGTGCGCTATATCGCCAACCGTTCCTCTGGGGCGCAAGGCACGGCGATTGCCCGTGCATTGGCCGCTTTGGGCGCGCATGTGATTTTTGTCACCGGACCCGCCGATGTGCCCGCGCCGGGCGGGGTTGAGGTGGTGCAGGTCGAGACCGCACAACAGATGCTTGAGGCGGTTGAAACGGCCCTTCCTGCCGATGCGGCCGTATTTGCCGCGGCCGTGGCCGATTGGCGTGTGGCCAGCGCCTCAAACAGCAAAATGAAGAAGACAAAAGGCGGTTTGCCAGAGCTAAAATTCGCCGAGAACCCTGATATTCTGGCCAGCGTGGCGCAGATGAAAAAGGGACGCCCTGCGTTGGTGGTGGGCTTTGCTGCCGAAACTGACGATGTGATCGCCAACGCCACGGCCAAGCGTGAACGCAAGGGCTGTGACTGGATCATCGCCAATGACGTTAGCGCCGAAACCGGCATCATGGGCGGGTCTGAAAACGATGTGAACCTGATTTCCAATTCAGGGTCCGAGGATTGGCCACGCATGTCGAAAGCTCAGGTTGCAGACAAATTGGCAAATCGGATCGCGCAGGCTCTGGCCTGAGAATTTGAAAAATTCGCCAGCATAAAAGGGCAGGGGATGGTCACACTTAATTGCGTTTGGGAGGATGAGGCAGACCAATCCTTGGGGCTGCCAACCTATGAAAGTGCCGGGGCCGCGGGCGCGGACCTGCGCGCGAATTTTCCCAAAATGCAGCGCAACGGCGTGACCATTGAACCGGGCGCGCGCGCGCTGGTGCCCACAGGGCTGCGGCTGGCCATTCCGGTGGGCTATGAGGTGCAGCTGCGGCCGCGCTCGGGACTTGCGCTGAAACATGGGATCACCCTGCCCAACAGCCCCGGTACGATTGACAGCGATTATCGCGGCCCTTTGGGGGTGATCGTGATGAATGCGGGCGCGCAAGCCTTTCATATTGAACACGGAATGCGGATTGCACAGATGGTCATAGCGCCGGTGGTACGGGGCGAATTGACCTTGGTCGACGCGCTGGATGATACCGCGCGCGGGGCGGGTGGCTTTGGCTCGACCGGGCAGGGCTGATGGCGCTGGTTTTGATCCTTGCGGCGGGTCTTTGGGGCATTGGTGTGGTGATGGGCACCCCAACCCGGCTGCGCTGGGCGATGATCGGGCTGCTGTGGCTGGCGGTCATTGGGCTGCATCTGGCTTTGCCTGACGGGCACTCATTGCGCATGGCCACCGGAGAAAGCGCTGCTTTGTGGCTGCTGCTGGGCGGCTTTGCCTCCCTTGTGCTGGCCTATCGTGCAGGGCTGCGGCGGTTGCGGGCCAAAGCCAAAGCGCGCAGCGCCACCCCCGAATCCGGCGCTGCGTTTTCCACTGCCGAGCTTGAGCGCTATGCCCGCCATATCATCCTGCGTGAAATTGGCGGGCCGGGGCAAAAAGCCCTGAAAGAAGCCCGCGTTCTGGTGGTCGGAGCCGGGGGGCTTGGCTCGCCTGTGCTGATGTATCTGGCAGCCGCTGGCGTGGGCAAAATTGGCGTGATTGATGATGATTATGTCGATGCCTCTAACCTGCAACGCCAGATTATCCATACCGATAGCCGTGTCTCTCTGCCCAAGGTGCAATCCGCTGGCGAAGCGATGCAAGACCTGAACCCATTTGTTGAGGTGCACCCCCTGCAACGCCGCTTAACACCCGATATCGCCAAAGCCCTGTTTGCCGATTACGATTTGATCCTTGATGGCACCGATAATTTTGACACCCGTTATCTGGTCAACGCGACGGCTGTTTCTTTGGGTAAACCATTGATATCAGGGGCCTTATCTCAATGGGAGGGGCAGCTAAGCGTGTTTGATCCCGCCACCGGAACCCCCTGTTACCAGTGTATTTTCCCTCAAGCCCCGGCTGATGGTCTGGCCCCGTCATGTGCCGAGGCGGGCGTGCTGGGCCCCTTGCCCGGTGTGATCGGATCAATGATGGCGGTTGAGGCGGTCAAGCTGATCACGCGTGCGGGAACACCCCTGAAAGGTGAAATGCTGATCTATGACGCGCTTTATGGCGAAAGCCGCAAGCTGGCTCTGAAACCGCGCGCTGATTGTCCGATCTGCGGCACAAATCGCTGACACTCGTGGAGGCGCAATTGCAGGCCCCCACAAAAGCCCCTACCTAAAGGGCAAAGGAGATATCCATGACAAATCCGCTGCTGCAAAACTGGGATACGCCGTTTGAACTGGCGCCGTTTGACCTGGTTGAAGATGCCCATTTTGCCCCGGCCTTTGAGGCGGCTTTATCTGCGGCACAGGCCGAGGTCGCGCAGATTGCAGAGGCTTGTGATGATCCAACATTCGCCAACACAATCGAGGCGCTGGAATCATCCGGCAAGGATTTGGACAAGGTGCTTTCGGTTTTCTTTGCCATGGCAGGCGCCGACAGCAACCCCGCACGACAGAAATTGCAGCGGGAATTTGGCCCGAAACTGGCGCAGTTTTCCTCGGATGTTCACTCAAACAAGGCACTGTTTTCGCGGATAGACGCGCTGTGGGCGACGCGTGACACATTGGGCCTGACGTCTGAGCAATCGCGCTTGCTCATGCTAACGCACCGTCGGTTCCGCCGGGCCGGGGTCGCGCTGGTGGGCGCTGAGGAGGCCCGCATGCGCGCCATCATGGCACGCTTGGCCGAGTTGGGCACAAGTTTCACCCAAAACCTGCTGGCCGACGAAGCCGACTGGCATATGGCATTGGCCGAGGAAGACCTGGAAGGTCTGCCGCAGTTTGTCATCGATACCGCCCGTGCGGCGGGCGAGGAGCTGGGCCAATCAGGCCCGGTGATCACGTTATCGCGCTCTTTGATTGTGCCGTTTCTGCAATTTTCGCCCCGCCGCGCCCTGCGAGAAAAAGCATTCCGCGCCTGGGAAGCGCGCGGCGCCAATGGCGGCGAAACTGACAATCGCGCCATCGCCGCTGAAACGCTGGCCCTGCGCGAAGAGCGCAGCCATTTGTTGGGCTATGACAGCTTTGCTGCGTTCAAGCTGGAAACTGAAATGGCCAAAACACCTGAAGCTGTGCGCGATTTGCTGATGGATGTGTGGGCACCTGCCAAAGCCCGCGCCGAAGCGGATGCCGATATCCTGACAGGGATGATGCAGGCCGACGGCGTGAACGATGATCTGGCCCCCTGGGACTGGCGCTATTATTCCGAGAAACGCCGCCGCGCCGAGTTTGACCTCGATGAGGCCGAGCTGAAACCCTACCTGCAACTTGACCGGATGATCGAGGCTGTTTTTGCCTGTGCGAACCGGCTTTTTGGGTTGGAATTCAAACCCTTGGACGTGCCGCTTTATCACCGTGATTGCCGCGCCTGGGAGGTCACGCGCCAGGGTCGTCATGTGGCGGTGTTCATCGGGGATTATTTTGCACGATCCTCCAAACGCTCGGGGGCGTGGTGTTCTTCTATGCGTGGTCAGGCGAAAACACCCAAACCCCAAGGCCCGGTGGTGATCAATGTCTGTAACTTTGCCAAAGGCGCGCCCGCGTTGCTGAGCTATGATGACGCACGCACATTGTTCCATGAATTTGGCCATGCCCTGCATCATCTGCTGTCAAATGTGACATACGAGAGCCTGTCGGGCACCAGTGTGGCGCGTGATTTTGTGGAACTGCCCAGCCAGCTGT
>DFBW01000300.1:6972-8560 GCA_002366775.1 Roseovarius sp. UBA3070
GCGCTTGTGGATCTGGCGTTTCATGATGGCGCCGCCCCGGCGGATCCGATGGCGGAACAGGCGCGTGTGCTGGGTGAAATCGGCATGCCCGCCGCCATCCGTATGCGCCACGCCACACCACAATTTGCGCATGTGTTTTCGGGGGATGGCTATTCGTCGGGATACTACAGCTACATGTGGTCCGAAGTGATGGACGCCGATGCTTTTGCAGCATTTGAGGAAGCGGGCGATGCGTTTGACCCCGCCACAGCCGCCCGGCTGGAGCAGCATATCCTCTCGACCGGCGGCACGGTTGAGGCCGATGCTTTGTACACCGCATTTCGTGGCCGCCTGCCGGGGGTTGAGGCCTTACTAAAGGGGCGGGGGTTGGTGGCTTGATCTCATGGTGCGCTTGCGCGCGCCGGTTGGTTCGCGTTCAGGCCACGCAGGCCTTGGGGGCGTGGCCCCCAAACCCCCAAAGTATTTTTTGAAAGATGAAGGGGGCCATAACCCACCTTCATTTTCCGACCTGAGCTCAGATCGTCTGGTCGTATTCGCCCACCAAAGGTTCTGTGCGGATCACGGCATCAATGTCGGCGAAGATGGCGCGCATTTCAGCGTCACTTTGCGAGCTTTCACAGACTACCACCAGATTGGGTGTGTTTGACGAGGCCCGAACGAGGCCCCAACTGCCGTTGTCCAGAATAACCCGCGCGCCGTTGACGGTGACCACCTCTTTGATCGCCCGCCCTGCAACAGTTTCACCAGCGTCGTATTTGGCAACCAATTTGGCGACAAGTCGTTCCAGAACATCGTATTTTTCGGTATCGGCACACCAGGGGGACATGGTGGGTGTGGCCCATGTCTGAGGCAAGGCTTTGCGCAGGTCTGACATCGACTTGTCAGGATTGCGGTCCATCAGCTTGCAGATTTCCACGGCTACGCGCATGCCGCAGTCATAGCCACGGCCCACAGGTTCAGCCAGAAAATAGTGGCCGGATTTCTCAAATCCTGCCAAGGCGCCGATTTCTTTGACCCGGCGTTTCATGTGGCTGTGGCCGGTTTTCCAATAGTCGGCTTTTACGCCATTGGCTTGCAACTCAGGGTCTGAGGCAAACAACCCGGTGGATTTTACATCGGCCACGAAGGTAGCACCGGGGTGCAGTTTGCTCAGATCCCGCGCCATGATTACGCCGACCTTATCGGCAAATATTTCCTCGCCTTCATCATCAACAACGCCGCAACGATCACCATCGCCATCAAACCCCAGCGCGAAATCCGCGCCGGAAGCTGTGACTGATGCGCTCATGTCGTGCAGCATTTCCATGGCTTCGGGATTGGGGTTGTAATGGGGGAAGGTGTAATCCAGCTCATTATGCGAAGGCACGACCTCAACGCCGATGCGTTCAAACAATTCGGGCGCAAAGGCGCAGGCGGTACCGTTGCCGGTAGCACATACCACCTTGAGTTTGCGGGACATTTTGAAGTCGCCCACCAGATCATCCAGATAGGCGTCGCGCACGCCGTCGACAAACTCATAAGCGCCGCCGGGGCGGGCCACGCCCTTGCCGGACAGCACGATGTTGCGCAGCTCGTCCATCTCATCGGG
>DFBW01000025.1:0-11715 GCA_002366775.1 Roseovarius sp. UBA3070
CTTTTGTGGCCGGATCAGCATGGCGGGCAACGCTGCAAACGCGGTGTTGCGATCCTGACGCAAAGCTCGAACATGGCGATCAATCTGACCATGCAGACGCGCGGTTTGCCGCTCGCATATGTCGCCACCGCGGGCAACCAGGCGCAGGTCGGACTATCGCAAATCGGTCAGACTTTGTTGAATGATCCACGCGTCACCGCGCTGGGGTTGCATATCGAAGGCATCGGGGATCTGCGCGCCTTTGAGGCCTTGGCCCAAACTGCGCGCACCTTGGGCAAACCTGTCGTCGCGCTCAAGGCCGGGCGTTCGGAACAGGCGCAGAAGGCAGCAGTGTCACACACCGCATCACTCGCAGGCAGTGACAGCGGCGCGCGCGCCCTGCTGGCGAGACTGCGCATCGCGCAGGTGAGCAGCCTGCCCGAGATGCTGGAAACGTTGAAACTGTTGCATCTGGCCGGGCCGTTGCCATCAAACCGCATTGCGTCCATGTCCTGCTCGGGGGGCGAGGCCAGCTTGATGGCTGACACGGCTCTGGATTACAATGTTCAGTTTCCGGCACTCGACACACAGCAAAGCAATGATCTGCGCGCTGCTCTTGGCCCGATGGTCGCCCTGGCTAATCCACTGGATTATCACACGTTTATCTGGACAGACACCGCCGCCATGTCGGCCACATTCACGGCCATGATGGCAGGGACACAGGTGGATATTGGTTGCATCATCTGCGATTTCCCGCGCGAAGATCGTTGCAGCACGCAGGCCTGGGACTGCGTAATTGAGGCCGCCGCCGCCACGAAGAAAGCCACCGGTAAACCGCTGGCATTGGTGGCTTCCCTGCCGGATGCCCTTCCTGAATCCTTTGCCGAGCGGATCATCGACGCTGGGCTCATTCCACTCTTGGGGCTGGATGATGCATTGGCGGCCATCTCAGCTGCGGCTTGGCTGGGCAAGGATGCAACCTCTGCCGATCCATTGCTGTTGCCGTCCACAATCACAGATGCGCAGATGCTAAGCGAGGCCGAGGCCAAGGCCGCATTGGCGAAACATGGCGTATCGGTTCCCACCTCAGCACGCGCCGACAATTTGAGTGTATTGCCCAGTGTTTTGGCCAACATTCCGATACCTCTGGTCCTCAAAGCCGAAGGCATGGCGCATAAATCTGATTTGGGTGGGGTGGCATTGGGTCTGACAAGCGAGGCCGAGGTCATTGACGCGGTCGGCAAAATGCAATGTGACAGTTTTCTGGTCGAAGAAATGATCACTGGAGGGGTGGCTGAAATGCTGGTTGGCGTGGTGCGCGACCCGGCACATGGATTTGTGCTGACCCTCGCCGCAGGCGGTGTGCTGACCGAACTTTTGCGCGACAGTGTCTCGCTTTTGTTGCCCACCCGCGCCGAAGATATCGACGCCGCATTAGACACACTGCGCATCGCGCCATTGTTGCGCGGATACCGTGGCAAACCCGCCGCTGAGCGACGGGCGATTGTCAACGCCGTGCTGAGCGTGCAGTCTTACGTTACCGCCCATGCCGCCCATCTGGAGGAGGTGGAAATCAATCCGCTGATCTGCACCCCTACCCGTGCTGTGGCCGCCGATGCTCTCATCAGAACAGGAGATCTCTGAATGACCGATACCCCCGTGAAAACCACCCGCAATGGTCCGGTGCTTGAGGTCACGCTGGACCGGCCCAAGGCCAATGCGATTGACCTGCATACCAGCCGTCTTATGGGCGAGGTGTTCCGCGAGTTTCGGGATGATGACACCCTGCGTGTCGCCATTATCACCGGTGCAGGCGAGAAATTTTTCTGCCCCGGCTGGGATCTCAAAGCGGCCGCTGACGGCGACGAGGTGGATGGCGACTATGGCGTGGGTGGCTTTGGCGGGCTTCAGGAGCTACGCGGCATGAACAAACCGGTCATTGCTGCGGTGAACGGCATTTGCTGTGGCGGGGGCCTCGAATGGGCCCTGAGTGCGGACATCATATTGGCGGCAGATCACGCCAGCTTTGCCTTGCCTGAAATCCGCTCGGGGACAGTGGCCGATGCAGCAAGTGTGAAGCTGCCCAAGCGCATCCCCTATCATATCGCCATGGAAATGTTGCTGACGGGGCGCTGGATTGATGCTGAAGAAGCCGCGCGCTGGGGTATGATCAACCGGATAATTCCGGCCGCGGATTTGATGGCTGAGGCGCGCGCCCTGGCCGAGCACCTCGCGTCAGGCCCGCCTTTGGTTTATGCGGCGATCAAACAGATCGTGCGCGAGGCCGAGAGCATGACATTTCAGGATGCGATGAACCGTATCACCCAGCGTCAGTTTGAAACGGTGGATAAGCTCTATGCCTCGGACGACCAATTGGAGGGCGCGCGTGCCTTTGCCGAAAAGCGTGATCCGGTGTGGAAGGGCAAATAGCCGAAGCTACATCAGCCCGCGCCGCACCAGATTAAGGCCGCCAAACAGCAGCACCGCAAGGGTCGCCTTGCGGAAACTGGCCTGATCAAACCGGTCTTGAATACGAAATCCAATCGCCATGCCCAGTACCGCAGGCGGGATCAGAACCAGCGTCAGCGGAAGTGTCTCGCTGCGCAATACACCAGAGCCCAGATGCGCCAGCACAAGGGCGCCGGAGCCAAGCGCATAAATTACACCCTGCACACGCATCTGCTCAGCTTTTTCGGTATTCATTGCAGTCAGCATCGCCACAGTGGGTGGCCCCCAGATACTGGCCAATCCACCAAAAAAGCCGGCAATGGTCCCAAAAATGACCTGAGTGCGTTGCTCGGACCCGGCGGGCAGGCGCAATTGCATCCCCATGATTTGTAAGACCACAAAAAAGCTGACGCTAAGCCCGATGAACAGAATCAGCATCTGCCCCGGCACCAACCGCACAAACTGTGCGCTGATCAACAGCACCAACAGCCCAGCAAGCAAGAAATGGCGAAACCGTAGGGTAGAGTGCCACGCGGCCTGAGGCCCCTGACGCAAGGCCTGCCAGCTGTTGGCCACCACCGTAGGCAGTATAACGCCTGCGATGGCAACCTCGGCACTGGTGATTGATCCCAGCCCCGATATCATCACCATTGGCATTGCGAACCCAACCACGCCCTTGATGATACCAGCCACAAACCCGATGCCCAAAGCCGCGGCCAACAAAAGGCCTGTCTCAATGCCAAAGAAATATTCCATACCCCTACATAGCAATATCACGAGGCACTGGTAGAGTAAAAAACAGCACGCAATATTTGGCAATATTCCCCGCCGCACCAGCAGCATAGTTGCGCTGCACCTGCAAAGTGGGTAGAAGGCCAGAGACAATAAAGGGATGTGATTCATGGCTCATGACGGACAGGATGCTGCAATGGCAAACACGATAATTCTGGATAACCTTCTGACCCTGACTGAAGCCGCAATTGCCCCTGCTGAGGACGTGCTGAGCGCCGCCAAAGACAAGGTTCGCACCTTGGTCAGCGTTGACGGGCGTGTCTCAGGTGCTGCCATTGAGGCCCAGCAAACGGCTGCTCACGGCCTTGCCTGGTTGGCCACATATGTCGAAGCGCTGCGCCAGATGCAGGCCTGGGCCACGCGTTTGACCACCGATGGTCAATTTGGCGAAGTTGAGCAGCTGATCCACCAGATTGCCTTTGGTGAATACCTGAACCAAATCGCGGGCGGCATCCCGATGAATCAGGGTGAAGTGCTGCGCCTTTCAGATATGGGTCTGGGGTGGGATGCGCTTTCGGGCTTTCAATGCGTTGAAGTGCAGGCGCTTATGGCCAAGGGCAATTCGCAGGACGCGCGCACCCGATTGGTGCAACTGATGCAGGAACGCAATGCCGAGATCACCGTTGGGGCCACCGGCCTTGATGAAGAGCTGGAAATGATCCGCGAGCAATTCCGGCGCTATGCACTTGATAAGGTAGAACCTTTTTCCCATGACTGGCACCTCAAGGACGAGCTGATCCCGATGGAGGTGATCAACGAGCTGGCCGAAATGGGCGTCTTTGGCCTGACCATCCCCGAGGAACACGGCGGGTTGGGCCTGTCGAAAGCCTCGATGGTTGTTGTGTCTGAGGAATTGAGCCGTGGCTATATCGGCGTCGGATCACTGGGCACACGTTCCGAGATAGCCGCAGAGCTGATCCTTTGTGGCGGCACGGATGAGCAAAAAGCCAACTGGTTGCCGAAAATTGCCAGTGCCGAAATATTGCCAACCGCCGTGTTTACCGAGCCCAACACCGGATCGGACCTGGGTGCATTGCGCACACGCGCCGTAAAGGACGGCGATGATTACCGTGTGACGGGCAACAAAACCTGGATCACCCACGCCGCACGCACCCATGTGATGACGTTGCTGGCGCGCACCGATCCTGACAGCAAAGACCATCGCGGCCTGTCCATGTTCCTGGCCGAAAAAACACCCGGCACCGATGAGGCCCCCTTTCCCACCGACGGCATGTCTGGCGGCGAAATCGAGGTGCTGGGCTATCGCGGCATGAAGGAATACGAACTGGGGTTTGATAATTTCCATGTCAAAGGAGCGAACCTGCTGGGCGGCGAAGAGGGCAAGGGCTTTAAGCAGCTCATGGAAACCTTCGAAAGCGCGCGCATCCAGACCGCCGCACGCGCCATTGGTGTGGCGCAATCGGCGCTCGATGTGGCGATGCAATATGCCGTGGATCGCAAGCAGTTTGGTAAATCACTGATCGAGTTTCCGCGTGTTTCCGGCAAACTGGCGATGATGGCAGTTGAAATCATGGTTGCGCGGCAACTGACCTATTTCTCGGCCTGGGAGAAAGACCACGGCCACCGCTGCGATCTTGAGGCCGGCATGGCCAAGCTGCTGGGGGCTCGCGTGGCTTGGGCTGCGGCGGACAATGGCCTGCAAATCCACGGCGGCAACGGGTTTGCAACCGAATACAAGATCAGCCGCATTCTGTGTGATGCACGGATTTTGAACATCTTTGAAGGGGCCGCTGAAATTCAGGCCCAGGTCATCGCGCGGCGTCTTTTGGGGTGAATTTGGCGGCGACCAACACACATCGGCACGGTAAATCGTGCCTGCCCTATAGCCGCGTTTGCATCTGATAGCCCGCCTGAAAGAACTGCCGCACGGATGTAACAGCGCGGTTTTCGTCCCATGTTATCCGATCAATTACAAAGATCGCCGCACCTTGTTGTACCACAAGCTGTGCGGCCACCTCAGCATCGGCATTGAGCGCTGAAAACGCGATTTCGCCGTGGCTGAACGGCGCATTTATCACCAACCATTCGTTTGCGCTGATCTGTGAGAAATCGGCCTGCGCGGCGGTGGGCACTGTCGTCAGATTGATCCAGCGATCTTCAAACACGAAGGGTGCGCCGTCGGCACTCTGTACGGATTTGACCCGCAAAAACGTATCTCCAACATCCGCCTGCATCTGGGTTTGCACCGTTTGGGGGGGTGTTTGCGTCTGGCTGATCAGCGCGTGATAGCCATAGCGATGGCCCAGGCCTTCAATTTCCTGACGCAAGATCGGGATGTCCAATTTGGCTTTGCGCACCGGATGCAAGGCAACCCGTGTCCCGGCTTTGCGGCGGCGTTCCAGCAGGCCTGCATCTGACACCGCTTGCAGGGCACGATTCACCGTGGCTCTTGCACAGCCGAATTCCTGCGCCAAGGCTTGTTCGGTCGGGATCAACTCACCCGGAACCCAGATACGCGTGTGAATGCGGCGCAGCACTTCGGCCTGCACGGCCTGCCAGTTATTGAGATCGGTTTTGCCCAAGGTGCTCTGCTCAAACTATTCTAAACACAGTAATTTCCATGCATCTTACACGATGTTCGCAAAATGGCGAAATGCACAGCCATTCATGTGATACCAACCCGGATCGGGCTGAGCCCATCAATCTGACCACACAGGTGACTGCCCGATTGCACCGGGCCAACCCCCGCAGGCGTGCCCGTATAGATCAGATCACCGGCGCGCAGGTGATAATACCGCGACAGGTGGCTGATGATCTCGGGAACAGACCAGACCATATCCGACAGCAGGGCTGACTGTGCGACGTCGCCATCATGCTCCAGGGTGATGCTTTGCGGCCCTATCTGGCCAAAATCCGCGGCACGGGTGAGTGGCGCAATCAGTGCCGAATTTTCAAAATCCTTCCCCAAATCCCAGGGGCGGCGTTTGTCCTTGGCTGCAGCTTGCAAATCACGGCGGGTCAGATCAATACCGCAGGCATATCCGAATACCATATCCATCGCCGCCGCCTCAGGCACATTATGCGCCCCAGCCCCAAGCGCCACCACGAACTCCATCTCGTAATGGCAATCCGTGGTTCCCAAAGGATAGCGAATGCTGTCGTCAAGACACAGCGCGTGGGCGGATTTGGTGAAGTAAAATGGCGCTTCGCGGTCTACCTCATTACCCATTTCGGCGGCATGGGCGGCATAGTTACGCCCCACGCAAAAGATGCGGTGCACTGCAAAACCCTGGCCGGGCTGGCCAGTGATCGGCACCAATGGCGGCGGTGAAACTGGAAAAACGGGGGTTAATGCCATGATTTGCCCTAATCTTGTTGGGGATAAGCCCGCCACCAGCATTGGCGTGACGGGCTGTTTGTGCCATGACCCTATGCAATAGCCAAGTCAGGAAACACCCGATGCCCCCCGAGGCCACGACCTTCACACGATATGGCGTGTATTACACCGCCCCCGGCACAGCCTTAGCCGAATTTGGCGCTGGCTGGCTGGGATGGGATATGCACCGGGCGTGCGCGGCGCCACATCCTGACCTGCAGGGGCTGCCTCTGCCTGTGAGCGAGATCACACAGACCCCACGCCGCTATGGGTTTCATGCTACGATCGTGCCGCCGTTTCAGTTGGCGGGCGATCTCTTGCCATTGCGCCAGGCCCTGCGCGACTATTGCACGCGCGCCCCAGCTGTTGAGCTGCAAGGGCTGGAAATGGCGCAACTGGGCCGGTTTCTGGCCCTTGTGCCTGAGCAGGGCAGTCATGCATTGCACTTGCTGGCCGCCGGGGCGGTTGAGGCCTGCGATACATTTCGGGTGCCACTTGCCCCATCGGATTTAGAGCGACACCGCAAACGGGGCCTGAGTGAGGCACAAGACCGTCTTCTGATCCGCTGGGGCTATCCATATGTTATGCAGGAATTCCGCTTTCACATGACCCTCACGGGCAAGCACCCCAAGGCGCAAACCCGGAGGGTGCGCGACGTATTAGCGCCCCGCCTTGCCCCGCTGTTGCACCGGTCCGTTGTTATAGACACATTGAGCCTGGTGGGAGAAAACGAGGCGGGGTTTTTCCAAGTAATTGAGGACATCGCATTGTCCTGACGCCTGCTGCCCTGCCGCATATGGCAAAGCCCTGCATGCGAACCAAAGAGCTACCCTTTGGCAAACCGCAACAACGCCGCACCCACCAACGTGGTGGCCGTGGCCGCGACCTTTAGCAGGTTCAACGGCTCTTTCAGAATGACAACGCCAATCAGCAACGCAAAGACAATTGACGTTTCGCGCAGGGCCGTGACCATGGCAATTGGTGCTTGTGTGAACGCATAGACAACCAACGCATACGCCACAAAAGAAGCGCCACCCCCCAGCGCCATGATATGCGGCAGGCGCAGGGCTTTGCGCAACGTAGCGGGGCGAAAAACAGCACAGGCCAGCCCATAGATCACACTGTTAAGAAAGGCGATCCACCCGAAAAAGCCCAGAGATGTGCCCGCCAACCGCGCACCCACCCCATCGGCCAGCGAATATGCTGCAATAAACATGCCGGTAATCAACGCCAACCCGGCCGCCTGCCCCTGAAACAGCCCGTCAGCATTGCGCACAAGGCTGATGCTGGCAATGCCAATGGCAACCAGACCAATCCCGGCCAGTTGCATCCCGCTAAACTCCACCCCCAGAAAGGCCACGGAAACGGCGGCCACCAACAAAGGGGCCACTCCGCGTGCAATTGGATAAACCTGGGTCATATCTCCGCGCTGGTAGGCCGCAATCAAAAACACCTGATAGCCAATATGCAGCGCCACACCGGCCCAGATCCACGGCCAACTGGCTGCTGCGGGGGATGGGGCAACGGTCAACAGACAGACCCCGGCCACGGCCCCCTGCCCCAACACCACCGCTGTCATCCCAGTGAACTTATCTGCGCCGCCTTTGACCAGTGCATTCCATATTGCATGCAACAGCGCTGCCATAAGAACGATAAGAAAGACTGTCGTGGTCATGATGTGTGGTCCTTTGTTGGATCACCATAGCGCGCCAAACGCTGCTCAAGTGTTCCGGTGTGCAACTCAAACAAATGGTTGTCAGGGCCATAGAAATAAAGCGAGCGCCCCTCACCCGGCACGCGAGGGCGCGGTGGGCGCAACTCCAGACCCAAGGCAAGGATGCATGCCTCACGATCGTCAAAATCTTCCTCAGCTATCTGAAAAGCCACATGGTTATAACTGCGCGCTACCAAGGGATCACCCTGCATGGTGGCCACCCAGATATCACCGATCAAATAGAACCGCTCCTCAGACAATGAAAACTGATCCGCGCCACTGGCGTAGACCAGCTGCGCTTTGAATACCTGCTGCATGATCTGCTGCATCCGGTCCAGATCAGCCGTGATAAAGGTGATATGCGACAGGCCGGTACTCATGTGCGAAATCTCTTCAGGGGCGGATTGACGGCAGCCTAATCGGGCAACCGGGCAATGACCATGGGCAGCAAAGATTTGCCACGGGGCCGGCCGGGGGGGATTGCTCAAACCAAATGCGGGGCGTATCCGTTACAGATATGAACAACCCCACAAAACCCCGCCTAACCCGAGACGTCTGGATCACCACCGGCCTGCAGGCGCTTTGCGATCAGGGGCCGGACGCTCTGAAGGCCGAAGTGCTGGCGCGTCGGTTGCACACCACCAAGGGCTCATTTTACTGGCACTTTCGGGATGTCCCCGATTATCACGCGGCTCTGCTGGCTCAGTGGCAATCGACATCCGAAATCACGCGTGGGGATGGAACAGCCGTGATGCAGCTGCGCGCATTGGCAGGGCAATTGGCCGAACGCGGCTCTGCTGAGCCTGCAATCCGGGCTTGGGCCAAGGGCAATGCGCAGGCCGCAACATCTGTGTTGCAGGTTGATGCCGCCCGGCTGGCACAGTTTGAGGCCCTGCTGCGCGACACAGGTATCGCCAACCCCGAAATGGCGCGCATTCTATATGCCGCAGCTTTGGGGATGCGCGAATTGGACGCCGACAACACGGCAGGCCCAGAGGCAATGGGCACATTGGTTGATCTGGTGTTGGCGCTGCGATGACGTTTGCCGTGCATATCTGTACTGCGCAAATCTGTGCCGCACTGATAGCTGCTATGCTGCTGACAAGCTGCCAAAAGGATGAAACCGTGACGGGATATGGCGCGGCCGGTAACACTTGGGTGTTGCAAAGCCTTGATGGGCAGGCCTTTGCGGCCCGCGCCGAACTGACTTTCCCTGAACCGGGGAAAATATCCGGGCAAGCGTCCTGCAACCGGTTTCACTCCACGCAGACAGCGCCGTATCCCTGGTTCAAGCCCGGCTTGATTGTGGCTACCAAAATGGCATGTCCGGCTCTGAGTGCGGAAACGGCTTTTCTGGCGGCGCTTGGCGACATGACGCTGGTCGAAGTTGCGGGGGATACCCTGATCCTCAGCAATGATGCCGGGCGGCAAATGGTCTTCAAATCCGGGACGTGAACCTGTCAACAAAGCGCTGACGTGCCTCAGGCAGTGGTTTGTGGCCCAATTCAGGGGCCAAACGCGTGTTCAGAAAATGACCTGTCACATCCAGACCTTCGGCAATCTCGGGATCAGGCGCCGGACCATGCCCCAACAGACATGGCGGCAGTGGCAAAAGGCGGCTGGCCCATTCCCCTGCCCCCGCCCGCGAGACCGCCCGCCCAGTGCGCGGCGAGATATAGCTCAGGTCATTGGCCTGCATGCCTTTCACCGCACAAGAGCTAAGATCGAGGCCAAAACCCAACTCCTCCAACAGCGCCAATTCCCATTTCAGATAGGCCAGCGGCCACACATCCGGTTGGCCCAACAAATCCAGCAGGATTTCGGTTTGCTGGTAAAGACGGGCGTGCACCTCGCGCTCGGGCAATGAAAACAGCAGTAAGGACGTGACCGCATTCAACCCGGCAAGCGACAAGCGATCCCCCAGAGAGGCAGCCGCGCGCGAGCGGATTGGCTCGGCCTGAAACGTGCCGATATGATCTTCGAGCCGCGCGCGCCAGGCCAGATCAAGCTGTGCGCCGGGCTGCAAATTGGGCGCTTGCTTGCGCGATGCCCCACCGCGCACCACCCCCGCATGGCGGCCACGCGAGGGGGTGAACACCTCGATAATGGCGGAATATTCGCCATGTGTCCGGCAGGACAACAGGATGCCTTGGTCGCGCCATTCCATATGCGTGGTTCATGCCTTGTGTTGGGTGCGCCATTCGACACCAGCACAGCCCGAATGCCAAGAGCCAAGCAGCACCAGTCCGGCTGTTAACGCCACAGATGGCAACGATTAAGCGGTGCTGGCACCACGACGGGTGATCGGGGGCAAATAACCCTAGTTTAGTCCCGGCTCATTCAGCAGATGCCGCCCGGCACGATCTTCGACCTCGATCACCCACAGATCGGGATCAAAAGAACGTTGGCGGGCAATGGCCTCATCCACGTCTTGCTCGGCACCCGAGGACAGCTCGGCCCAATCACGCGCGCCGGTCATCACATCAAAGCTGCGCTGAAATGCCTGTGCCTGACCGTCAAGTGTGTTCAGCTTGACCAGCACAGCCCCCGCCGTGTCATCCCCGTGGGCGGTGATGAAGGCCGGAATATCAGACAACCGCAACCGGGTGAGATAGGCCTGCACCCAAAACTCAGCCGTAAGGCGGGTCATGGGTGGGTCGCCATTTCAGGGGGCTTTACCAAGAAAAGGCACGGGCTATTTCCCATCACGAAAATCAAGCCCCATTTCGGTAAATCTCTCAGCCTCATCCAGCCAATTCGGGCGCACTTTGATCTGTAAAAACAGATGGATACGACGACCCAGAAACTCTTCCAACTCTTGGCGCGCGGCTGTGCTGACCGCTTTGATTGTCTCGCCTTTGTGGCCCAGTACGATGCCTTTATGGCCATCGCGGGTTACATAGATGATCTGGTCAATCTTGGCCGATCCATCCTTGCGCTCTTCCCATTGCTCGGTCTCGACCGTGAGCTGATAAGGCAATTCCTGATGAAGCCGCAGCGTCAGTTTTTCACGGGTGATCTCGGCCGCGATCATACGCAGAGGCAGGTCGGCAATCTGATCTTCTGGATACAGCCACGGGCCTTCCGGCAGTTGATCCGCCAGCCATTCACGCAACGCATCCACACCGTGGCCCTTCTCGGCCGAAATCATGAAGGTTTCATCAAAGGCAAAGCGATCGTTCAGATCTTTGGTCAGGCTCAACAACGCCTCGGATTGCACCCGGTCAATCTTGTTAATGGCCAAGGCCACCTTTCGGCCTTTGGTCACGTCGGCCAGGTTTTCAAGAATGCGTTCAACCCCTTCGGTGACACCGCGATGCGCCTCGATCAACAAAACGGTCACATCCGCATCCGATGCCCCGCCCCAGGCAGCAGCCACCATGGCACGATCAAGACGGCGGCGCGGTTTGAACAAACCCGGCGTATCGACAAACACCAGTTGCGC
>DFBW01000025.1:11727-20153 GCA_002366775.1 Roseovarius sp. UBA3070
ATTGACACTTTCGCGCCCACCATACGGTTCAACAATGTGGACTTGCCTGCATTAGGCTCGCCAATCAGGGCAATAAATCCGGCGCGTTTGGTCATTTTCTACGTCCTGTTTCTCTGGCCTGCTGCCCTATCCTATCTGGGCGCAGTTCACCAGCCATATGGCGCCCCCATCTTCTTGCGCTAAATATCCCAAGGGGTTTGGGGGACAGCGTCCCCCATCAATTTAGTCAAAAAGAGCATGCCGCAGGCATTCATTCAGATCACGTTAACCTACATTGATCTTGTCCAGCAACGCACGAGCCGCTGCCTGTTCTGCCTGGCGTTTGGATCCTGCTGTCGCTGTGGCGCTTGCCCCATTGGACAGGCGTGCCTCAATGGTAAATTGCGGGGCATGGTCGGGGCCTGAGCGCGCAGTTTCCACATAGTCAGGCGGGATCAACCCACGGCCTTGGGCCCATTCCTGCAAAGCTGTTTTTGCATCTCGCGCGTCATCCTGAACCGTGGCGACCCGCGCGCCCCAAAGCCGCAGCACCAACGCGCGTGCCACATCAAAACCGGCATCGCGGTAAACGGCGGCAATCACCGCCTCCATGGCATCCCCCAACAACGCCTGCTTGCGCCGCCCACCTGACATCATCTCAGACCGGCCCAGCTTCAGGACCTTACCCAGATCAATTTCACGGGCAATCTCGGCGCAGGTTTCCTTGCGCACCAACGCGTTGAACCGCGGTGCCAGCATCCCTTCAGAGGCATCAGGATCAACCTCCAGCAACGCCTCGGACATAACCAGACCCAGAACTCTGTCACCAAGGAACTCTAACCGTTGATTATCGTCCCGCGTGGCAGACGACATCGAAGCATGTGTGACAGCGCGCACCAACAGGCCTGGATCGGCAAATTCATGCCCCAGACGGGTCTGAAACGCGCTCAGCTCAGCGGATATTTTCATTTGACCCTCTTGAGATAACGGTTTGGCCGCCAGTTCCATATCTGCATAAGCCGCTCACCCGCCGAGGAAAACAACACCCAAGACACACGCCCGGTGATATTTTCGCGCGGGATCAGGCCCATTCCACCAGTATCGGTCGACATCCGCGAATCTGATGAATTATCGCGGTTGTCACCCAGGAAGAAATATTGCCCCTCAGGCACGACCCGGCGTTCAATGTTGTCCACCACATGTGGGCTGATATCGAGGATCGCGTAACTGCGCCCGCCCGGCTGTGTTTCGATCACCCGGGTCTTCAGGCAAGCCTCACCCGGAGCCGGATCATTTGCGCATCGCGGTTGAATTTGCATCGCACCTTGCAGGGCAAATGGCTCGGCATATTTCTGTGCGTTACTTTGCGGCAAAGGGTCGTCGTTCACATAGACCACGCCGTCACGCATCTGCACCGTCTCACCGGGCATGCCAATAAGGCGTTTGATATATTCCGCGTCGCTTCCTGGCTTGTTAAAGACCAGGATATCTCCGCGCTGGGGGGTGTTCACAGGCACAACAATCACGAAATCCCCGATCAGCAAATTGGGCTTCATTGATCCAGCAGGTATCCAATAGGGTGCCCAAAATGCGCGTGACAGCAACAGACAGCCCACAATCAGCGAAACAACAAACCCCAGTTTGGAATAGCGTGTATCAGTTTGCGCATTGAGGTTGCCACCCGGCTTGAACGCCAAAAAGATCGTCAGGATCAAACCCACAACCGGCAGTATCGCCACCCACATCAGCCAACCCGACCAGCCCACATCGCGCAAACGGCGGCGGGTGTGGCCCAGCCAGATTGGAAAGGCCATGGTGAGCGAGACAAAAACAGCCGTATTCGCACCGGAAAAATTGCATGTCACCGGGATCAGAGAGGCCAGGCCAATCACGGCCAGCGTTATCAAGATATAGGGCAGTCGTGGCGTGGTGCCCGACCAGTCAAAGCCCCGTCGGATAAGATTAAGAGGCGAGGGAGGGGACGTCGGCGTGCTCACTCCAACCCCTTGAAAAAGCGGTCTCCACGCCAGGTCCAGAAATACAACATCGAACGCCCGGCAGAGGAAAAAATCACCCGGTCAGCACGGCCAATCAGATTTTCATACGGGACAAATTCAACCCCGCCCACCGCCTGTGGAAAGCGGCTGTCGGTTGAATTATCGCGGTTATCACCCATGAAAAAATAATGCCCCTCAGGCACCGAATAGACACCTGTTTCATCTGAGCGTTGTTTGGTGATGTTCAGTATCGTGTGGCTGCGCCCGTTTGAAAACGTCTCGCGCTGGCGGGACTTGGTGCAGGATGCGCCTTCGCCCACAGCCCCGTTTTCACACCGCGGGCGGCGTTGCATCGGGCCTTGGGCTGCAAATTCTTCTTCAAACACGCCGGCATCTTCCAGCTTCACCGCTGCGCCATTGATATGCAGCACGCTGTCGATCATCTGCACCTTGTCACCCGGCAGCCCAACCACCCGCTTGATGAAATCGGTGCCGTTCACCGGGTGGCGAAAGACGATGATATCACCACGCTCGGGCTCGCCGCCCAGCAGGCGGGTGTTGTCGCCGTCCAGCCAGCCGCAGATGTCCTTGGCATCCACATCCACGCCCAACCGCGCAATGCGGATGGTCGGGCAGGACGCATAGGAATAGCCATAGGCGAATTTGTTCACGAACAGGAAATCCCCGATCAGCAGCGTGTCTTTCATCGAGCCTGACGGGATCCAGAACGGCTGAAACAGGATGGTGCGGAAAATGCCTGCGATCACAAGTGCCCAAAACACCGTTTTGACGGTTTCCATAATGGCGCTGCCCTTTGTGGCCTCGGTGGTCATGGCGATCTCCGCTCGTGTTTGTGCTCGCAGGTTACATGCGGTTTGCTTGGAGGGGTGTCAAGGCGCTGACACGGCCCCCTATGCTATCGGGCGCGCTTCGATCACAACAAAGGCCTGCGCCCAGGGGTGATCATCGCTCAATGTGACATGAATTATGGCCTCATGCCCATCGGGCGTCATGCTGGTCAAACGTTGTGCCGCCCAGCCAGTGACCTGCATGACAGGCTGGCCGGTCTTGAGGTTGCTCACGGCCATATCCTTCCACGAAATGCCCATGCGCAGACCAGTGCCCAGCGCCTTTGAGCAGGCTTCTTTTGCAGCCCAGCGCTTGGCATAGGTGCCGGGCGTGTCGGCGCGCGCTTCGGCTTTGGCCTGTTCAACATCGGTGAACACACGATTGCGAAACCGGTCGCCAAAACGCTCTAACGTGGCGCTGATACGTTCAATATTGGCCAGGTCGGTGCCTATGCCCAGGATCATCTGGCAAACGCCGATCGGATCAGGGCAAGGCCTGCGATTGCGAATAGCGCCGCGCTGATCCCATCAATCCAACGGCACCACCGACGACAGACAGCCCTCATGCCCCCTGTGGAAAAGATGAGCGAATACATCACGTTATTCAAAATATCTGCCAGCATGCAAACAATGGCGCTCAGCACGACAGACAACACCGTGCCTTGCGAATCCAGCGCCGCTCCATAGGTCATGCCGGTCTTGCGGCCATAGCGCAGCACCACTGCGGCGTTGGACAGGTTGGCAGGCCCTGGTGTCACGGCCAATATTTTGGGAATTGAAATCATCACTCTCTCCGACTTGCCGGCGCCTATTGCAGCACGGCGCGCACGTCGCCGGTGGCCTGGTTGAGGGTAAAGCGCAAAATGGCCGGTGTGGAATCCTCGCCATCAAATACCTGAACATTCATCTCAAACACCAGCCCTACCGAGGCGTCATATTCAGCCGTGAGCGTATCAAACTCAGCATTGGAAAAGCCAATATTTTCGGACACTCCCAAGGTCAGGCAGTGCCGTTCCCCCAACTCGTTGTATGGCGGCGTCAGGATCAACAGGTGTAATGCGCCCGCGGCTGGCTCGACCACATCCAGCAGGGCCAGACGCACCGCCCCATTGGCAAAGGTACGGGTGTTGTCCTTCCACGGCTCGACAATGCCATCGGCACGAGCAATCCAATCACAAGGCTGGACGTGTTGAGCCGTTGCAGGCAGGGCACCTAAAAGCAGGGTTATCAGGGTAAGAAGGCGGGTCATTCCAACTCACCTCGGTTGCGCATAACGCTGAGCTGATTGCCCGCCCCAATGCCTGCAAAGAAGCGGTTGCAGATCAAATACCCCCCCGCATAGATGCCCAAAAGCAAGGCGAATTGTTGGACAGATGCGGCGGCGATGGCCAATCTGCCAAACACCGGTGCCAAGCCACCTGCCCCAAAAGCCAGTGCCACATTCAGCACAACTGCGATCAACGTGGCGACCCAGACGAACCCCCAGATTTCTGCGCTGCGGGGTCGGCGCTTGTGGGCGCGGGCAAACTGCTGGCCCTCAATCAGGGCGGCAATCATCGCCGGCACCATCAATTGCGCCGAAGACCCAAGCACATTATCTGTCGTGGTGTTCAAAATTTTGACAGCAAGAGCCGCCCCCAGAGCGACGACGGCAAAAACCAAACCGTACCGGACATAGGTCATATGGCCGACCGGTACTCAGACCTGCGCGCACCGTCCATCAACCCGCGCATATGGCGTATGGCAGGGTCCAGCCCCATGAAGATCGCCTCGCCAATCAGGAAATGGCCGATGTTCAGCTCCATCACCTCGGGCAGGGCCGCGACGGGTTGCACGCAATCATAGGTCAGCCCGTGGCCCACGTGCACTTCCAGACCCAGAGAATGCGCGAATTGTGACATTTCACGCAGCGCTGCAAATTCGCGGTCCCGGTCGTCAAAGCGGCCCTCAGCATGGGCGTCGCAATACGCCCCGGCGTGCAATTCAACCACTTCACCACCGATGCGATGTGCCGCTTCAATCTGGCGTTTATCGGCGGCGACAAAGATCGACACCCGGCAACCTGCCTCTCTCAGAGGGGCAAGGTAATGGGCCAAACGGTTCTCTTCACGGGCCACTTCAAGCCCGCCTTCAGTGGTCTTTTCTTCGCGCTTTTCGGGCACGATGCACACTGCATGGGGTTTGTGGCGCAGGGCGATTTGCTGCATTTCCTCCGTGGCGGCCATCTCAAAATTCAGCGGCACGGTAAGATGATCCATCAACCGGTCGATATCGCGGTCCGAAATATGGCGACGATCCTCTCGCAGATGGGCGGTGATGCCATCGGCCCCGGCCTCTTCCGCGATTTTTGCCGCGCGTAGCGGGTCTGGATATTCACCGCCGCGCGCGTTGCGCACTGTGGCGACGTGATCAATATTAACACCAAGGCGTAGAGGGCCAGACATCAGCGTATCCTCCTGAGAATGCTGTGAGTCGTGAGCAGCGTAGAACACTTTGTTGGATGACAACAGTGCAGGCTGCGAAACGCCGATGTCAGTATTGGCTTGCCTCAATCAAGCGGACAAATGGCCGACGCCCCGTTAGCCAGCCCGTGGGCACCAAAACATTGAGGTCGGCTGGCGATCTACAATTCAACCACGTCTTTTCGTGACGCGGGCGGCAGGTGTTCAAGCATTTCAGTCACGCTCAGGCCCAAAACCGGGTGCACCCAATCGGGGGCCACATCCGCCAAAGGCACCAAAACGAACGCCCGGTCTTGCAGGCGGGGATGCGGGACAATCAACTGATCGGGCGTGCTCTCGACTTGCTTTTCAGGGGGCAAATTGCGCCAATCGGCATGTATTGCCTCATCCGGCAAAACCAACTGCCCAGCCGCGACCAGATCCAGATCCAGCGTACGACGGCCCCAACGCTGTTGGCGCTCGCGCCCAAACTGAGATTCGACAGTGTGTAAAACCGTCAAAAAATCCTGCGGACCACCGTCATACCCGACACGAGCTGCCGCATTGACATAGTCAGGGCCAGCACCGGGCGGAAAACAAGGCGTGCGATAAAAACCGCTCACGGCCTTAAGCTGAACGCCCCCATCTTCCAACATGGCGAGGGCTGCACGCAGCGTTTGTTGGGGCACACCCGCCTCGGATCGCAGATTTCCGCCGAGCGCGATCAAGTATTCTTGACCAGAAATCATCATAACCTATCCTTTTGAACGAGCGGAAACCTATTGCGTATTTGCTATGAAATACCTAGTTTCACCTGTCAGGTCTGCTTTAATTTTCACCACTCACACGTCTACTTTCTAAGCAGGCTAAAATCGATTGGAAGGACTTTCGAATGTTTTATAAAGACGAACGGCTTGCGCTGTTCATCGATGGCTCAAATCTGTATGCAGCTTCAAAGTCTCTCGGGTTCGATATTGACTACAAGCTTCTGCGTGCGGAATTCATGCGACGCGGCAAGCTTCTCCGGGCCTTTTACTATACTGCATTGTTGGAAAATGATGAATATTCGCCCATTCGCCCACTGGTGGATTGGCTGAATTACAACGGGTTTTCGATGGTGACCAAACCAGCCAAAGAATACACCGACAGCCAGGGCCGTCGCAAAGTCAAAGGCAATATGGACATTGAGCTGGCGGTGGATGCAATGGAACTTGCTGCGCGTGTAGATCACATCGTTTTGTTCTCAGGTGATGGCGATTTTCGCCCCCTGGTGGCAAGTCTTCAGCGTCAGGGCGTGCGCGTGTCGGTTGTATCGACCATTCGCAGCCAGCCACCGATGATATCGGATGATTTGCGCCGCCAGGCAGATAACTTCATTGAGCTGGAAGGCCTCAAAGAAGTGATTGGACGCCCTCCGCGCGAGCCGATGCCTGAGAGCGAAGGCGCTTACACCACCGCAGAAGAGTAAACGAATCCGGGGCCAACGCGCCCCGGTTTTTCGTTGCGGCCTGCGCATTTTCTTGCATGCCTCATGCCAGAATTTAACTTCTGGCGCCAGCGGCCCAATAGGCACGGCTTTCTGATCATCCGGACTGGACCCGCCCCTGACAAATCCCTACCTATCAGGATAACAGGAGCTGCCGTCATGACCAAACCACCTCTCACCCTTTATCTGGCCGCCCCTCGTGGGTTTTGCGCAGGTGTTGACCGCGCCATCCAGATCGTTGAACTGGCCCTGAAAAAGTGGGGTGCGCCGGTCTATGTGCGCCATGAAATCGTGCATAATAAGTTTGTTGTCGACGATCTGCGCGCCAAGGGGGCTGTGTTTGTCGAAGACCTGCAGGAGTGCCCGGATGATCGCCCGGTGATATTTTCTGCCCACGGCGTGCCCAAATCTGTGCCTGCCGAAGCCGCGAAACGTGAAATGATCTATGTGGACGCCACCTGCCCCTTAGTGAGCAAGGTTCACATCGAGGCCGAACGGCACTTTGAGAACGGCCTTCAGATCATCATGATTGGCCATGAAGGCCACCCTGAAACCATCGGCACCATGGGACAGCTGCCACCAGGTCAGGTGCTGCTGGTCGAAACTGTCAGGGATGTGAGCAATCTGGATGTGCGCGATGCAACCCAACTGGCGTTTGTCACCCAGACCACCCTATCGGTGGATGACACCAAAGATATCGTCGCCGCACTGCAAGCCCGTTTTCCGGCCATCAAAGGCCCGCACAAGGAAGACATTTGCTATGCCACCACCAACCGCCAGGAGGCAGTCAAAGCGATGGCCGCCAACGCCGATGCCATGCTGGTGGTGGGTGCGCCTAACTCCTCCAACTCGCGCAGATTGGTTGAAGTGGGCGCCAAAGTCGGCTGCGCTTACGCCCAGTTGGTGCAACGCGCCGTTGACATTGATTGGCGTGCGCTGGAGGGCATTGCCTCAATCGGGATCACCGCAGGGGCCTCGGCCCCCGAGGTGCTGGTTAACGAGGTGATTGACGCCTTTCGTGCAAGGTATGACGTGAGTGTTGAGCAAGTTGAAACCGCTGTCGAGAACGTGCATTTCAAGGTGCCACGCGTGCTGCGCGGAGTTGCGTGACCTTTGATTTTTCAGGGCCTTGCATTGGCGCGCCGCGCTCGCGTGGTTGACAGCCCCAGCGCGCTGTGGCCTCACTCAGCGAAACCACATTCAATGAGGTCAATGCCCATGAGCCTGCAATTTCTGATCACTGCGTTTGTCGTGGTGTTGGCCCCCGGAACAGGTGTGATTTACACGCTGGCCATCGGATTGGGCCAAGGGCATCGCGCTGCGATTTTCGCGGCTTTGGGCTGCACGATCGGGATTTTGCCGCATCTCGCTGCTGCGATTTTGGGCGTGGCGGCGGTGTTGCACGCCTCGGCCTTGCTGTTTCAGATCGTGAAATTCGCAGGCGTTGCTTATTTGCTGTATCTGGCGTGGCAATCGCTGTCCTCGGGCGGGGCATTGTCGGTGCAGCCAAACCGCCAGCCCGAGCCCGGTTGGGTCGTGGCGCGCCGTGGTGCGTTGATCAACGTGTTGAACCCAAAACTGTCGATATTCTTTCTGGCCCTGCTGCCACCATTTTTGTCGGGCGACCCTGCTCTGGCCACCTCCGAGATGACAGCTCTGGGTGCGGTTTTCATGG
>DFBW01000218.1 GCA_002366775.1 Roseovarius sp. UBA3070
CACACGGATATGGCCAGCCCGCATTTGGCCAATGTCGGCACCCCCGAACAGTTGGCACGCTGGATGCCGGGTATCACCTCGGGCAAAAGCATCTGCGCCGTTGCCGTCACCGAACCCGGCGCCGGGTCTGACGTGGCCGGAATGCGTACGCGTGCGGAACGCGATGGCAATGGCTGGGTGATCAACGGCACCAAGATGTTCATCACCAATGGGGTGCATGGCGATCTGTTCTTTGTTGCCGCCAAGACCAACACCGAGGCAAAAGGCTCGCGCGGTGTGACGATCTTTGCTGTCGAAAAGGGCACCGCAGGATTCACGGTTGGCAAGAAGCTGAACAAGACCGGATGGCTGTGTTCGGATACTGCCGAACTGATTTTTGACAATGTTCATGTTACCGGAGACCATATCCTGGGCGAGGTTGATCAGGGGTTCTATGCCATCATGAAGAACTTTCAGAACGAACGAACAGTTCTGGGTGCCATGGCCATGGGCGAGGCTCAAAAAGCCATCGATCTGACGCTGGAATATGTGAAGGATCGCCCCGCCTTTGGGGGTGTTCTGTGGGACAAACAGGTGATCCGTCAACGCCTTGCCGAACGCGCCGCCCAAGTCGAAGCCGGCCGACAGCTGGTCTATAGCGCGGCCTGGAAAGACGCCCAAGGGCTGGACTGCGTCAAAGAGGTTTCGATGGTCAAGGCCTATTGCGGCGATCTGGTGAACAAGGTGCTGTATGACTGCGTTCAGTTCCACGGCGGCATGGGCTACATGCGCGAAACCCCGGTTGAACGCATGTCTCGCGACGCGCGTATTCAGGCCATCGGCGGTGGCGCAACCGAGGTGATGCTGGAAGAAATCGCCAAGCGTCTGTGACCCCGTTTTAGGCAGGTTTTCCCGTTACCTGTTTCAGTGATTGGCCTTCGGCCGGTCGCCATGTGATGTTCTGATCCTGCCTCGCGCATCGCCTTTTGCCTGCCTCAGGTTAAAGGCGATACGCTTTGGCCATTTATAAACGGATCGACGCGGGGTTTGAGAGTTTCCCGCGCGCAAAATCATAAGATGTGGCAAGGATTTTCAACGCTGTTTCGATCTCGGGCACATCGCGCGGCGCAAACACCATGACGGCGGTCGCCGGGATCATGCCTGTCACCGCCATCGGGTGCGGCTCGCCCCAGCCTTTGGCGAACAATTCACGCGTACATTCAATGGGCAACATCAGGTGCATCGAGCCATCATAATGCGGATGCACATGGGCAAACTCATTTCCGATCATAAAGGACTCCTGACACCCGTGGGCATGATCGTGGGCCAGCCAAAGCGCCTCGGCGCCGGGAACAGAGATGATGCTGGGGCGACGCTCGACAAAAGAAAAGTCAAAGGCGCGCTCTTTGAATTTTTGATATGTACTGGCGTCGGGGTTTTGGCTTACCTGTTCGTGAGGCGCGCACTCTGTGGTTTCGGGTCGCGGGCCGCTTCGGGGTGTCAGTTCAAACATTTCAGCCTTTCCGGTTTAGATGGTTATTACCCCAAAGCCTTGCGGACATCTGGCGCAACGCGGGTACCCAGGATATCAATCACGTTCATCAGGGATTTGTGGCCAAGCTGCCTGATCGCCATCTGAACGACAATCCCAGTAAAGCCGAAAACTCTATGATGGGCGAGGATATTCTCGGTCAGTTCTGCGGGTCCACCAACGAACAGCGCGCCGCTGGGGCCGCCAACTGCGCCGTTCACATAAACAGCGATTTGGTGCTGCCCCCAGACGCTCAGCCACTTTTCTGACTGCATATCCACGCTCAACAACCTGCGCTACCGCGTCTTGCTTAAGTGCATCCGTAAATCGAATTCCCTTACTCATATCCGTCTCTCGCTGGCACCAAAGGCGCCAGGCAATGCGTCTAGAAATTAGGGCTACCTCAACCCTCTACAGGCCAATTCTCGACGAAGCTCAGAGCTTGTCGCCTTGCTTCCTGAAAATGCAATATCGGAGCGGCTACCTTCTTGGGGTCGTCAGTGCGGCATGGCTGCTCGCCGCCAAATATATCATGGATCTCGGCCCGGCAGCTCTCTGGGATTGCCTTCAACGCCATGGGGCCGGGGAAAAAGCTCTCTGTCGGGGTGCCATTCGCATAGATAATCTCATGCTTCGAGAAAACGAGGTGTATATAGGTCACTTGACGCTTACCCTGTGCCACGCGGATCCCCCGACGAGACGTCAGCGCCTTGGCAGGTACCAAGACCGCAGTCCCCGATTGGTCTTTCACCAGCATACGGTGCTGGGGTGATACATAAAGTTTGCTGTTTGGTCGGCACGGGCCCAGGGAATCCTTTTCAAAAAGGATTGGCTTCAACCGTTTCGGCGCCGTGCTGAAATCCAACTCTCGTACCAGTATCGCCCGGACGTTTTGGGGGCCGTTATCACGGGTCAGAACGAGGTCACCAATCTGAACCTCTTCTACTGCTGTATCACCTTCGGGGGTTTTGATCATGGTGCCAGCCACGAAACAAACCACATTTATGTCGTTGTCCGACGTCGAGATTGTAGAAGCATCAGAAAACGCGACATGATTGAGGTTGCCGGTTTGAATCGACTGCACATTCATGTCACCATAGCTGTCGTTTGGGATGATGAAATACCTGATATCACTGCCATTTAACACAGTCAGAAAGACAACATCAAGATTGTATTCAGAGCCGGAACTAAAGCTCTGTTCGCTTCCATCCCCAAGCGTAAAACTGCCGACGGAAGATGGCTCTTGGATTTGGTTGATCTTGTAGGTAACACCGCCAATCTGAATATCGTCCCCCCTATCGAACTCACCATCATTCAGATCGGCTGAGGTCATGCTATCCACGATACCCAGAAGGTTTCCCGCCGCCTGAGAATAGGTCGTATTTTCACTTATGTCGGTAACTTCAAAAAGATCGAATATTTCTGCCATAGCACTTCTTTGTGTCCGCTCTTGCGAGGATTAAAGCCGCGCAAAAAGGTGGTTTTGTTTCTCTTGTCGTTGCCGTTTGTAGCGGCGACAGGTGAACAAACCGGAAAGCCTTCATTTTCATTCAAACAAAACACTTTCCAAGAGCACTGGAGATAGCCGTTCGGTGTCAAATAACCCTGTAAACAGTCAGCTTTGCAGGGTTTCAATAAACTCACAATTTTCCAATGTTGTGGGGGGGTTGGGGTGGTCAAAGTGGCAGTCTGCCAAGAGTTAACGCCGCGCACGCGACATGCAAAAAGAGGGCCGGAAACCAGCCCCCTTTCATCGTTTTAGATGGGTTACCGGTTCAGGAATTCCAACTCATATTTATCCGCAACATCCGGTGCCGGGTGATCTTCGTGCAGTGCTTTCACAATGCCATAGATCATCAGCAGCAGGATCACCGCAATCGGCAGGCCTGCCACGATAGAGGCTGTTTGCAGCGCGCTCAGCCCGCCCGCCAGCATCAGCACCCCGGCCACAACGCCTGAGGTTAAGCCCCAGAAAATGCGGAACTTTACCGGAGGATTCTCATCGCCCATCGACAGCATGGTGCACATCACCAGCGTGCCAGAATCTGACGAGGTCACGAACCACGAGATCAGTAGAACCGTGATCAGCACGGTGATCGGGTAGGTCAGCCAAGTATAGCCAAAGCCCGCCACAGTAGAGAAGACACCCGCCGCATAATCGTTGTTAACCGCTTCCATGACGCCCGCGCCATAAAACAGATCAACCCCGGCAGCCGCGCCACCAAAGACGCCCATCCACAGTGTCACCACTGAGGTTGGGATCAGCAGAACGCAGAAGCAAAACTGTCGAATTGTTCTGCCTTTTGAGACCCTTGCGATGAACAGCCCCACGAATGGGCACCATGCGATCCACCAGCCCCAGTAGAAGATGGTCCACCAGCCCTGCCATTGAACCTCTGGGTCGCCATTGATCCAGAACCCCATGGGGATGACGTTCCACAGGTAGTCGCCAAAGCCCGAGATGGTGATGCCCAGCAAGAAGGCCGTTGGCCCAAGGACAATAAACAAGACCAGCAATCCGATGGAAGCCATCACGTTGGCCTCTGACAGGATCCGCACGCCTTTGCCCACACCCGACGCCGCCGAAGCGGTGCCCAGACAGGTGATAATCGCCACAAGGATAAGCTGGTTGGTTTGGGTGTTAGACATCCAACCAAGGTTCTCTAGCCCAGCGGCAATCGGTGTGACCCCAAGACCCAGCGACGTGGCCAGACCAAAGATCGTACCAAAAACGCCGACCAGGTCCACCAGGTGGCCCCAAGGGCCATAGATACGTTCCTTCAGCACCGGATAAAGCGCGGTGCGCAAAGTCAGCGGCAAATCACGCCGATACGAGAAATAGGCAAGGCTCAGCCCCACCAGCACATACAGACCCCAGCCGTGAAACCCCCAGTGAAAGTTGGTCACTGTAACGGATTTGATTGCCGCAGCGTTAGAGCCTGCCTCGATTCCGCTCGCAAGGAATGGGTTGCCCTGAATGTGGAACATCGGTTCAGCAACACCCCAATAGATCAACCCTGAGCCGAGACCGGCCGAGAACAGCATGCAGATCCAGCTGAAGGTGGAGAAATCAGGCTCGTCATCATCCTTGCCCAGCTTCACATCACCAAACCGGCTGACCAACAGCCAGAATACAAAGAACAACGCGGCGTTCACCACGATGACATAGAACCAATCCATTGTGTTGATGATAAAGTTTTTTCCTGTCGAAAAGACCTCGGAGGAACGCTCCACATCCATGATTGTATAAAGCACGAAGCCGAGGATCATCACCATCGACATGATGCCCATCAACGGGTTCATCCCCGCGAATAACCCGGACTTGGCGACAAGGTTGTCGGGTTTGTTTGTTGTTTGGTCACTCATTTTTATAACCTCTAATGTCCTGTTGTTCCGGTGTTACCGGACTGTCCCTGATGCACCTTGCTGGGCGCCTGTCGTCAGCCAGGCCTGGAAGGCCTCTTCCAGACGGCCATGATTGGCAGCCCACCACTTAGCGTCCGACATGATGAAGGCTTTGTCTTCATATGCCGGGCCATTCGGGATTTGTTGCAACGTGTCATCGCTTAGACGTGACAAGGACGATTTGCGTGTCGGCCCATTGGGCAGGAACCCCACCATATTTGCCAGCGAGTTTGTACTGGATGCATAGCGGATGAAATCTTTTGCCTCGTCTACAAAGCGACTGCCTTTGGGGATGCCAAAGAGGTCCAGTTCGATTACGCGGCCATCCATGTTGACGGCAAAATCAGCACCTTCTTCTTTGGCAGCCGTTGCCCCGGTGGTGGCCCAGATCATTGACATGGTAACGTCGCCCGAATTCAGCATGCGCACCGGTTCACGCCCGGCCTGCCAGAGCTGCAACCCAGATCTGATCGAGTCCATCTTGGCAAAAGCCTGTGCAACACCATCTTCGGTTTCTAACGTGGCATAGACATCTTC
>DFBW01000203.1:0-858 GCA_002366775.1 Roseovarius sp. UBA3070
GCCGAGATCAACGCCAAACTGGCCAGCACCGAACTGACGATGATTGCCATAGACCCCGAGTTGCACTCCTATGCGGCCTCGGCGGGTAACGCGGTGTTCAAAACATGGTGCGCACAGTGTCACGGCTCGGGTGCTGCCGGAACCAAGGGGTATCCCAACCTGTTGGACAATGATTGGCTGTGGGGCGGTGATGTTGATGCCATCCACACTACAATCCGCCACGGCATCCGCTCGGTTGATGATGACGATACGCGGTATTCGGAAATGCCCAAATTTGGTGAAATCCTTGAACAAGAGGAAATCACTCAAGTGGTGAATTTTGTTATGTCGCTGTCGGGTACGCCTGATGACGCCAGCATGGTAACACCCGGAAGCGTGGTCTTTGCTGACAATTGCGCGGCTTGCCATGCAGATGATGGCACCGGTGATCGTGAACAGGGCGCGCCCAATCTGACAGATGCAATCTGGCTGTATGGTGGTGATTACGACACGCTGACACAGACCGTCACCAACAGCCGCTATGGCGTCATGCCACCGTGGAGCACACGGTTGTCCGAGGCAGAGATGCGCGCCGTTGCAGCCTATGTTCACCAGCTGGGCGGGGGGGAATAAACCCCCGTTTGGCATCACAGAATACCTGCTGGCTGTCCCTTGTTGGCAGGTAAAGCACCGGCCTTTCCTAAATGTTCGCGCGTCTAGTGGAATGGTCGGTGCGCTCGGGCTTTTAACTGTTTAAACGGGCGGTGCGCAGTGCATCGCCCGTTTTGGTTTTCGATCAATTTATCGGGCGCAGATCAGCCGGGAGACCTGCCCATCTGCGCCCGCGCCAGGGCCAGCACCGGGGATGCGGTTGCTGAC
>DFBW01000203.1:941-5609 GCA_002366775.1 Roseovarius sp. UBA3070
GAAGGCGCAGCCCAGCGAGTACGCGTGGCGGCCATGAAAGTATTTGCGAAGATGTTCAACATTGCTTTTCCTTTTCTTACGTCTATTTCTGCTTTGAATATGGCGTAATACCTGTCACCGTACGACTCAGGAAAAATTCCTTTATGTAAGGTGAAATTACATTATGGATTGGCTCAACTTGCCACCTCTCACTGCTTTGCGCGCCTTCTCGGCCTTGGCTGAGGCGGGCTCAGTTGTCGAGGCGGGGGCCAAGCTGAATGTCAGCCATGCCGCTATCAGCCAGCAAATCAAAGCGCTTGAGGATCACATGAACCTGTCGCTGGTGGATCGTTCGGGCCGTCAGTTGATGCTGACTGCCCAAGGTGTTGAGCTGGCAGAGGCGTTGAAGCTGGGATTTGGCGTGATCGCTCGCAGCGTCGAGGCTCTGACCGGTGCGGATGCAGACCGGCCGTTGCGCATTTCCACCACCCCGATGTTGGCAGCTGCCTGGCTGATGCCGCAGCTTTCGGGCTTTTACGCCGCTCATCCGGGCACATCTCTGACCATCAGCACCACACCCGAGGTTGAGCCGCTTGAACCCGGCGAAATTGACCTCGCGCTGAGGTATGGTGACGGCAATTGGCCGGGGCTTGAAGCTGAAATTTTGATACGCTCACCCATGGTGATCGTGGCCGCGCCACAGGTGATTGCTGAAACAGACGTCACCTGTCTGAGTGATCTGCGTTCGTTCCAGTGGTTAGAGGATGTCGGCACATCTGAGGCCAATAACTGGTTGCGTGAATTCAGTGGCGAGCGGGATCGCCGCGCTGGTGTGACCCAGTTGCCGGGAAACCTTCTGCTGGACGGTGCCCGCGATGGCCAGGGGCTGGCTGTCGTGGTCCGCAGTTTTGTGGAGGCAGACATACAAGCGGGCCGACTACGGGTATTGCTGGAAAAAGACGACGCCAAGGGGTATTATATTGTCACCCGTCCGGGCCTGCGACGTCCAGTGTTGAAAACCTTCCTGATCTGGCTGAAACGTTGCGCAAAAGAATGCACACCCGGCCGGATTATTTGATGTAGGTCAATGCTGCAACGCATGTTGCCTGCCACATAGGTCCGACAAGGATCCTGAAGACCGGAGTACGTCCGTTGGTCGATGCCAAAACCCCTGAGCCGCCCAGCCTTTATGCTGCGCGAGAACCCGTCTTTCCAAAGAAGGTTTACGGTAAATTCCGTAACCTGAAGTGGTTGATTATGGCTGTCACATTGGGCGTCTACTATCTGACCCCGTGGATCAGATGGGACCGTGGCCCGAATTTGCCGGATCAGGCGGTGTTGGTTGATCTGGCGCATCGGCGCTTTTTCTTCTTCTGGATTGAGATCTGGCCACATGAGTTTTATTTCATTGCGGGTTTGTTGGTCATGGCGGGCTTGGGCCTGTTCTTGTTCACCAGCGCTTTGGGCCGTGTCTGGTGCGGCTATACCTGCCCGCAAACTGTGTGGACTGATCTGTTTATCTTGGTGGAACGCTGGATCGAGGGTGATCGCAATGCCCGCCTGCGCCTGCACCGGCAGAAAAAATGGGATCTGCGCAAGCTGCGACTGCGTTTGACCAAATGGTTCGTCTGGCTGCTGATTGGCGCCGCCACGGGTGGGGCTTGGGTGTTTTATTTCACCGATGCGCCAACATTGATGCGTGACTTGCTGATGCTGTCGGCCCATCCTGTTGCCTACACCACTATTGCAATTCTGACGGCAACCACGTTTTTCTTTGGCGGCATCGCGCGCGAACAGGTTTGCACATATGCCTGCCCCTGGCCGCGTATTCAGGCCGCGATGATTGACGAAGACACATTGATTGTCGGGTACCGCGATTGGCGCGGCGAGCCGCGTAAACACTCGGAGGCGGTCAAAGAGGGCGAGCCACAAGGCGATTGCATTGATTGTATGGCCTGCGTGAATGTCTGCCCCGTGGGCATTGATATCCGTGACGGGCAGCAGTTGGAGTGTATCACCTGTGCGCTGTGCATCGACGCCTGTGATGACATCATGGAAAAGATCGGCAAGCCACGCGGATTGATTGATTACATGGCGCTGACCGATGAAACGCGTGAACGCGCCGGCCACGCGCCCAAGCCAATCATGCAACATATCCTGCGCCCGCGCACCTTGATGTATACCAGCCTGTGGTCGCTGGTTGGGATACTGCTGGTCTTTGCCCTGTTTGTCCGCCCTGATATCGAAATGACTGTCGCCCCGGTGCGCAACCCGATCTTTGTCACGCTGGCTGATGGTTCGATCCGTAATACCTATGAGGTGCGCCTGCTAAACAAGCATGGCGATGATCGGCCTTTCCGTCTTTCTGTCACTGGTGATCCTGCAGTACGCATGCAGCTGGAAGGCACTGCTTATGATACGGTAAGCGTTCCCGCCGACAGCACCAAACTGCAAAGGCTCTATCTGGTAGCTGCACCCGGCGCAGCTGCTGCACAAACCAAACGCAGTGATATACGCCTGTGGGTTGAGGATATCTCAAATGGTGAGCGGGCCTACAAGAACACGGTCTTTAACGGAAAGGAACAATAGGGATGGCTGAGAAACAACTTACCGGCACCCATGTGTTCTGGGGCTTTGCGGCTGCGTTCGGGGTGATCATCGCGGTCAACCTGCTGCTGGCCTGGTCGGCGGTGAAAACCTTTCCGGGGCTTGAGGTTAAGAACTCCTACACCGCCAGCCAAGAGTTTGATGAGCGACGAACCGCACAAGAGGCACTGGGCTGGACTGTGCGCGCCAGTCACCACGAAGGCTTGTTGACCCTTGCCATTAAGGATGCCCAGGGGCGGCCGGTGCAGGTTCAAAGCCTGAACGCGACGCTGGGTCGCGCCACCCATGTGTATGAGGACACCACACCCGAATTCCGCTTTGACGGGGAAACGTATTTCGCCTCTGTCATGCTGGGGGATGGTAACTGGAACATTCGGATGGAAGCGGTGGCTGAGGACGGCACTGAATTTCGTCAACGTGTTGTGCTGATCAAGGAGTAACCACGCGTGACAGCCGTCGTGCACCAACCCCTTTCTGCTTGCCCTGCTTGTGCTGCGGTGCCTGCGGCGCAGGCTGTTGCAGATGTCGCACAACCTGAGGCGCAGATCGCGCTGTCCTTGCCAACAATCCATTGCGCTGCCTGCATTTCCAAGGTGGAAACCGGGCTAAATGCGCATCCCGGCGTGATTTCAGCCCGCGTGAACCTGACCTTGAAGCGGGCCAGCATAGAAGCCGAACCAGACGTCACAGCACAGGAAATGGCCGATTTCGTCGAGAGCCTCGGCTATGAGGCCCACGAGCTGGACCCCGGCACCCTGAGCAGCACCGCAACTGATAAAATGGGCCGCGAACTGCTGATGCGCCTTGCGGTGGCTGGATTTGCCAGCATGAACGTGATGCTGTTGTCGGTGGCGGTCTGGTCCGGGGCCGAAGACGCCACCCGTGACCTGTTCCACTGGATTTCCGCCGCCATCGCCCTGCCTGCCATCGCCTTTGCCGGGCAGCCGTTTTTTCGCAATGCATGGGGCGCGCTGCGCCATGGGCGGCTGAACATGGATGTGCCAATCACATTGGCCATTCTGCTGGCCGTGGGCACGTCACTTTGGGAAACCACGCTGAGCGGGGACCACGCCTATTTTGACGCCGCTCTGACGCTGACGTTCTTTCTGCTGGCGGGGCGCTATCTGGATCACCGCACCCGTGCCGTGGCCCGATCCGCCGCCGAAGAACTGACAGCACTTGAAGTGCCCCGTGCCACCCGTGTGCGCGACGGTGTCGAGCAACAGGTGGCCTTGGCCGACTTGTCAGTGGGTGACAGCATTCTGGTCCGCCCCGGTGGGCGCATGCCCGTGGATGGAGAGATCACCCAAGGCATGTCTGAATTGGACCGCTCATTGCTGACGGGGGAAACCTTGCCGGTGCAGGCAGCACCGGGGCAGCTGGTCTCGGCCGGCGAAGTCAACCTGACCGGTCCGCTGATCATCCGCGCAAATGCAGTTGGCAAGGATACATCCCTGCACCAGATGGCCGATCTGGTGGCCATCGCTGAAAGTGGGCGATCGCGCTATACCTCATTGGCCGACAAGGCCGCCAAACTCTATGCGCCGGGGGTGCATATCCTGTCGGCCCTGGCTTTTGTCGGGTGGTATCTGGCAACATTTGATTTGCGCACCGCGCTGAACATCGCTGCGGCTGTGCTGATCATCACCTGCCCCTGTGCGTTGGGTTTGGCCGTGCCTGCCGTGACAACCGCTGCCAGTGGCCGTTTGTTCCGGCGGGGTATGTTGATCAAACATGAAACCGCAATTGAGCGTCTGGCCCAGGTGGACACGGTTGTGTTCGATAAAACCGGCACGCTGACCACCGGCACACCCGTTTTGATCAACGCTGAGGCCATACCCGAGGATAAACTGGCCATAGCCATGGCATTGGCGCAAGGCTCGTCGCACCCATTGGCGCGCGCGATTGTGCAGGCAGGGCAGGCCACTGGGGCAAATCCCGAACAGGTGCACGACATCACAGAGGTGCCGGGCTTTGGCACCCAGGCAACGTTGAAGGGCCAGGAAATCCGTCTTGGTCGTGCCAGCTGGACAGGCGGGCAAGCGGGCGAACATACCACCACTTTCCTGCGCATTGGCGAAG